>JAJYOS010000487.1 GCA_021796055.1 Bacteroidota bacterium | reverse complement strand
GACTGAGCGTCTATGACGGGGAGAAGGAAGAGGAGAAATGGAAGGGACAAAAACGCCGCGTGTATCCTGAAGACTATCTTGGCCCCTGCCAACGGCAGTCTGGTGCGCATGTTCTGGTCTACTCTGGTTCTCCTCTCAGGAGAAAATAGCCAAAGGGCGGCGCAAGAGCAAAAACGAATGTGAGACGACAATCACACGACAATCCGTCGAATTGCACTCCTGTGAAGGGGGGTACCGGCTATTATGAGAGAGGCAACAAAATGAATACCGGCACTGACAAGCGTCTAAGATTGCCTGTGCCGGTATCTGCACTTAATTAGAAGCAACGTTTACTCGCGCCAGTAAACTACGTTGTAGCTCCCGGTGGAAGGCGACATAGGTGGTGAGGTCTTGGTTCTCTCGAAGCGCTTGTCATAGGCGTAATTTTTAACATACCCACTTGTGCCGACGGTGCCGACGGCACCGCGGGTCTTCTGCGCCATGGATCCAAAAAGTGTCAATGTGCCGAGAGTCGCGGATAGATACCTGCTGTTGAAGAATTTACCCTGCCGACAAAATAGCGAGGCGTCGATTGTCAAATTCGTCGAAGTCTGTTTCCCTACCGCTATACTGTTGTCGGCAACTAAGCCCAACAAGTTACTGGCGTCGTTCACGCTCGTGGGCATATTGGTATATGTGACATTACCATTGATAATGATATTACCGGCATTATGATTGGAACTTCCGTTACCATAAGTCATATCAACGTCGACGCTCTGTCCCTCTATTTTTTGACTGTACGAACTCGAGCTCACGCGGGCCGAAGCTCCGCTCCCCTGCAGAGCCACAAAAGTGAGTCTCCCATTGAGATTTCCGGATATATGGAGATCTCCATTGTTTACCACAATCACACTGCCGAGCCCATTTCCACCCGCATCCGGGAGTGAAGATATGCCTACGTTGTTCGAACCCGTCGCGGGGACTCTGCTCACCTGGGTATACGTCGTACCGGACCACGAAGTACTCACGCTGGAAGTCACGGTGTAATAGGAGAGGCTACCTGCATTAAGGGTTACGTAGACATCGTAAGTATAACCACTCCCCGTGTGGAGGGAGTCGCCCCAGGTCACAACGTTCGGGATGGAAGTGTAGTTGGCAAGACTGCTGGGCAGAGGAATGAGTACACCATTCTGATAACCCGGGGTCGTGAGTCTGTTGCCATACCAGTCCGGCAGCGTCTTTGGATTCACAAGCGTGGGAGCCCTTTGCTTTGTAGTTAATCCGACGCCGGTGCTGACATTGTCGGTGAACGTCGGCGCGCCATCAAGGTACAAAGTGCCGTTCGTGTGATATCGCCCCTGCAGAGTCTCTCCGGTTGTCCAATATATCGCACTGTCTTTATCGGTAAAATAAGCCCATTGGTTGAACCGTCCGGGCTGCATAAGTATTTGAACAGTATCTCGAATTACATGCCCGCCGAAACCTGTATACTGAGAAATTGCACTGGCGAGAACATCATACTCGCCATCTATCGTATCCGGCTTTGTCTTCATCCAGAAGTTGCCTCCCTGAAAAGAGATGGGCCCTATGTTCAAATTGGTCATGTTCCCTCCGTTCTGGTTCCAGAAAAGGGAATCGGCAAGGATGTTGGCGGCACTTATCGCCAGCAGGTGCGAGGCGGTTGAGTCATAATAATTCACGAAATTCTCGATGGCCAGGTTGCTTGTCTTATTCCAATATCGGCTCGCAATCCCGAAGATCATACTGAAGCCAATTATAACGATCAGCGATGCTTTACCGACCACAGCACACCTCCTATCTCTGCAATGTCATGTTTCGCGATACCAATCGCGTTTGCCGCCAATAAGCAAAGTTCTCGGTGTAAGCTTCGTTGTATGAAGCGGTGGGCTCCAGCTTGACCGTTAGTTCGACAAGCTGAGGCATGCTCTCTTGCGGCGCCGCAACAGCAGGCATAAAACTGTCACAAACATCGTAGTATTTCAAAGAGAAAAGGGTTACGCCAAGATTCGCGTGGAGCACCGGCTCCGAGTTTACCTGCCTGCATAAGTCTCGTATACGCGGGTTCGGCCCTGCGATGTGATTTCCCAGGTACCATCTAACCGTGTCTATGGTACCGTCGTTATAGATGTCGGCCCGGAAGACTATCTGTGACGAGTCGCCATACAGGATAAAATATCTTGGATCCTTTATTTGCTTCGGATCCTTGCAATATCCGATCTTTCGGAAGTCCCACTGTATGCTTTCAATTATCGACGTCATGTTCTGCTGGACGGTCAGGTTCTCCTGCATATGGAAAGTATTCTGTGTCGCCTGGTCGTTCATGCGCAACGCCGAGAGGAGGAGTAATCCTCCGACGAGCATCGAGCTCAATATGTCCAGAAGTGCTGTACTACCCATTTTACCTCCTCATCTGAAATACCAGTAAGCGTATATCGCCGACATCTTGACGGTATCAAGCGAATCGGCAGTATTCCAAACCGATACGTCCAGTCTCTTCAACCACGTGGCGGAGAGCGATCTGCCATTCAGGTCGTTCTTATTTACGTAGCAGACACTTGTTTTCACCTTATAGACGCCTGTACTGTCATTTATGGTCTGGAGCCGGTATTGATCAGCCCCACCGGCCGGCCCGTTGTAATCGTCAAAATCATCCGGAGTCACTGCATCTGTGGAGTTCTCGCTGCCAAGGAGATTCGGGGCTGTAAGGAGGTTGGTTTGGTTGATCGCTATGTATGTGGTGCTCTCTCCGAATGAATTCGCGCTAGCGTTATCGAAGGGAAGGTACATCGCTTCATCGATAGTAGAAGCCGCCAGGGATGTCGACTCAAGAGCGAAATTTGTCTTGAGCATCACCTCACCGCTGCTGGTGATTCCCCTGTTTGTCGTAAGGATAACGGACCCCAGGAGCATCACAGCTCCGATCGTAACCAGCATTTGCCCGGTTCCCATCTCAATACCTTCGTTACTTGTTTAAGTAATCGGTGGTAAACTTGTGCATTCGCGCCTGAGCGCAACTAGCGCGTTTTACGCTCTCCAAGTGGGTGGCAGCCGCAGCTGCAGTGATAAATCGCGGAGTGAACAATTCCGGCCAATCTGGGGGTTTGCATACCCACCCCGCGCCTTTTGCGTCATGTTCTAAGCAACTCATAGCCCTTTTGCACGACTCGTTACATAATGAGTAGTATTCTACTCGCTGAGAATATATCTATGACGCAAACTGGATGCAACTCTCGAGACTCCCCCTGTGTCCCACATCAAACGGCATCCGCAGGGCATGAACCAAAAGGAACATGCTCCGCGGCAGTTACGAGAGACCCGGCATAGATAGAGTTGTATTACTCCCGCCAGGCAACAATCTGGAATTGGCTTGCTGAGGGGAAAAACGGCGGGGCGGCGGCATAGAAACGATCATCGTACCTGTAATTCTTCTGGTATCCGCTTTTCAACGAATTTGTGCTCTGGTCGAATTGACCAACGGCACCTCTTTGGTAATTCGTGATTGACCCGTACATGTATAGTGTCTTCAGTGGGCCGACACCCGTATCGTTGTACCCCTGGTAAGTAAACGACCCTGTCCTTGCAAAGATCCCGGCATCTACGTAAACATTTTGCATCGGTGGAGATGTTTCCCTGACAGTCACATTATTATTGGCAACAAGCCCCAGCATGTCGTTGCTCGGTCCGTTCCTCGGGTCATGCGCGTATGTCATGTTGCCCTCTATCCAGACATTTCCGTAACCGGCGCCGGAGCTGCCGTCCGCTACAACCGTCGCGCGGCCGTCCAGCACTCCCTGCACATGAGCGTTCCCTTTCGATACGTAGATGACTCCGTTCGGAGCGAGCGTTGTTAATGAGACTGTACTGTCGTGCGCCATCGTATTGTCTTTGTATGTTACTGTCCCGTCGGCGTTGAACGTGAGGTAGACATCGTAACTCCCACTTCCAGGATTCACAAATTGCTTGCCGCCGGTCGAGGCGCTTTGGAGACCCGACAGACTGTTCGGCAGGTTCAGGCTCACACCGGATTGATACCCGCCATAGAAATAAGGGGTGGCTAGTCTACTCGGAAGCTTGGGATTGGTGCCTATCTTAGTCGTGACTTTGCCGTAGAAGACGGGACTGCCGGAGAGTGAAATTTTGGACTCCGTATGGTACGGTCCCCACAGCGTGTCGCCCGTGATCCAGTATACGTTCGATTCCACCACCGAGAAGAAGGCATACCTGGTGAAAGAGTAGGGACTCAAAATCACCTGCACCGTATCGCGCGTTCCCTCATAAGAAGCGATGGAAGTGATCTGGATGTCGGTCGTATCGTAAGTTGACGAGGATATATCGAATGAACCGGATGAGAAATCGCCGTGCAGTGAAAGATTCGTTGCGCTGGGATTCTGGAATAAAGAGTCCGCGGCGATGTTCGCCGCACTGACGGCAATATTATGCGCATTCGTCTGATCATAGTACTGGACAAAGTTGTCCACGGACTCGGTACTTGTCCGCTCCCAATACCTGCTGCCGAAAGCGAATATCAGGCTGAATCCCAATATGACCAGCATTGTTCCTCTGCCTACCATAAATCACCTTCACCTGTTCCTGAGGTTCCGTGAAATCAGTCGTGTCTGCCTCCACAACGCGAAGTTCTGTTTGTATGTGGAGTCGTTATAGGCGGCCGTGGGCTCCACCCTCACTGTGATCTCCACCATCTGTACCTGAGAGGGTGCCGTGAAAGGAACCGCGATTTGTTGGCCGAAACTATCGAGGTACTTGAGATAGAATTCAGTGACCCCGAGGTTCGAGCCGACAGCGGGTCCGCTGTCCACTTGCCTGTACAGCATTTTCACGTGAGGGTTGGGACACCCAGGCACAGGTCCACCGAGATGGTATTTCACCGTGTCGAGCACGCCTATGTCATCCAGGTCCGCGACAAATGAGATGGAGCTTGTATCGCCCTGAACCAAATACATGTAAGTTTTAGGCTGAAGATTGGGATTCGCGCAGTAACCCATCTTCCGGAAATCGTACTCCAGATTCTGGACGAGGGATGTCAGATTCTCCTGGACGGTTAGATTAGTCTGAGAGTAGTACGTATTCTGTACGGCCTTTTCATCCATTTGAAGCGCCGTCACGAGCAGGAAGCCGCTTATGAGCATCGAACTCACTATATCTATCAGAGTGCTTGTACCCATCTTCTTCCTCCCCTAAAAATACCAATAGCTGAAAACCGTGTGCATCTTCACCGTATCCGGAACGTCCTTGTTCCAGACCCACACGTCGAGCCTCTTGCTCCAGGTGGCGGTGTTGGAATTGTTGTCTAGGCCTTTGGACAGCGTGACGTAATGAACCCGCGTATAAGCGTAGTAGATGCCGGTGCTGAGGGTGTCCACCTCCGTGCGTCCCTGCCCATACAGTCCGTTGTAGTCGTCGAAATCATCGAGGTCAGTCGAGTCGCCGTTTTCCTGGCCAAGTTGATTTGCGGGGGTGAGCTGATTCAAAACCGTCACGTTGCTGGTGTCGGTTTGCTCA
>JAJYOS010000486.1 GCA_021796055.1 Bacteroidota bacterium | reverse complement strand
GATTATACTTTAAAACTCCAATTGATGGAGGGCGCTATTGTGTGCTTCACGAGTTACCACTCGCGAGGCCGTTATGGCAGTCATCGATTATTGGTACAGCAGAAGGTATGATAGGGACAACGCCAATCTATTCGGATTGGCACGCGAAGGGTGTGTCTTACTCCCGTTCGTCCTATGGCGAAGAGGGAGGGGGGAAGGTGTTGTCCGTTCGTCTGACTTCCAATGAAACGAATTCTGCCGCGTCAATGTGTGCAAGAGAGGAAGTATGATGGCAGATAGCTCCCAGGATCAACCGACACTATCCGATGAAAACCTATATCGTTCACTATTCGAGACGAATCCACTACCTATGTGGATTTATGATCTCGATACTCTGCATTTCCTTGCTGTTAACGATTCTGCGATCCGTCGATATGGTTACACTCGATCTGATTTCCTTAGTATGACTATACATGATCTTCGCCCTCGAGATGAAGTAGAGAAATCTGCACGAGGAAGTCAAGGTGTGGTCTCGATGCGAGAATGGCGCGGCTGGCGCCACCGTCTAAAGAACGGGGAAGTGATAGAGGTGGAAATAACTTCTCACGGTCTGGGCTTCGGCGGACATAGGGCAGCGTTAGTAATCATACGTGAGTTAACGGATAAAGGCAAAACGGGAGAACCGAACCCGGGTCGCGAAGAGGTGTTTCAAAGGATGTTCGAAGAGACCACTCTTGCCATGATCATTTACGATAAGGAGTCAGGCAGAATCATCGACGCCAATCCGTCTGCTGCACTCTTCTATGGTTACGAACGTGACATATTACGAAACATGCGGATGCAAGATCTTTCCTGCGGTTCGCCCGAAGAATTTGCGACGAAGATGGCTGAGGCACTTTCAGGGAGCGCAAAAAATAAAGTCACGATTTCACAGAAGTTGTCGGGTGGACTCACGCGTGAAGTTGAAATGCAAGTTTCGTCTATTGTGAGCGGCGGAAGGGACTTGGTTTATTCTATTGTCAATGAAATTGCCGCAGCTCCAGTTCATGCCACGAGCACATCTGAGCAGGAGCTCAAGTCCCGGAAGATGCTTGAGATGCTGGCCGATGGGTATTACCGGAGCTCGCCAGAGGGCGCTTTCCTCGAAGCGAACGAGGCATTCGCGAAGATGCTGGGTTATTCACCGAAAGAGTTGACATCCGAAGCAGGGGTCAATGCACTTTACTTTGAAGCCCCGAAACCTCTGATGGAAGAGGAAGTTTCCGAATTTATCTCGCGTCCGGAAGTCTACCGCCTCAAGGGGAAAGACGGAAATGAAGTCTGGCTCGAGGATTACGCCCGCTACGTAAGAAATGGGGAAGGAAAGATTATATACCGCGAGGGATACTGCCGAGACATCACACACAAGAAACAGACTCAGCAGCCTCTCAACAGGTACGAGCTATTCTTCAGAGACTCATCTGACATTATACTTTTCATCCGTCAGGCCGACCGTCTAATTGTCGAAGCAAACCGTGCGGCAGAGCTGGCGCACGGATTTTCTCACGAAGAACTCCTCGAAAAGACAATCTATGATCTGCGTGCTCCAGAAACCTGGGGGTCAGTGAGAAACCAGATGGACACGACTGACGCGAGCGGAATAATATTCGAGACTGTTCATCGACGCAAGGACGGTTCACCCTTTCCTGTAGAAGTTCGACTTCAGGCTCTGCTCGCAGGCGGCGACGGTATTGTCGTTATAATTGCGAGAGATTGCACAGAGCGCAAGCAGGCGGAATCGGCGCTCCGGCAGAATGAAGAGAAGTACAAATCAATATTTGAGAGCTCGCCGCTCGGCATCTTGCACTTCGATCGGAATGGAGTCGTTACCGAATGCAACGAGAGTCTCGCGTCCATAATGGGGACTTCCAGAGAATCCATCTTGGGACTCAAGCTTCTTGAGCTGCCGAGCCAGGATCTTGCCGACGGAATTCGAAATGTACTTGAACGAAAGGTGCGTGTATACGAGGGTGAATATCGCTCTCGCACCGATGCCAAGAATATCAGAGTCAGGACGTTTTTCTCCGCCCTTCCTACTTCCACTGGACAGGTTACCGAGGGAATCGGAATATTTGAGGACATAACGTCAAGCGAGAAAAATGAAAAGGAGCTGCGCGAAAGTGAGCTCCGCTATCGTCTCTCTTATGAAGCTTCCCCTGTGCCTTTTGTGATTCTGGACCCCCAATGGACTATAACGGAAGCGAACCCTGGCTTTGCAACCTTACTCGGTTATTCGAAGGAGGAATTGGTCGGGAAGCCATTTCCAGAGTTTCTTTCCCCGGACTATGCTTTAGTATTCGGAGAGAAGATTCAACAAGTCCGGTCATCGGGGTATGTCCGCGATCTGGAGATCGAAGTAATGCACCAGAACGGCAGGAGAATCAGCGTCCTTGTGGAGGCAAAGGCCGGGTTAGATCACCAGGGGAATTTCCAGCAGACTCAGCTTGTCCTATTCGATACAACCGAGCGCAAACATGCCGATGCTGCACTCAGAGAAAGCGAACAAAAATTCAGGCTCCTCGCCGAGTCGTCGTCTGCTGCCATCTTCATGTATCAGAATAACAAGGTGGGATATGTGAATCGCGCATGCAGCGAGATGACCGGATTCCCTGATGACGAGCTATTGCAAATGGATTTTTGGGAAGTAGTTCACCCCGATTTTAGAGAACTGGCTAAGGAACTTGGTGCCGCCCGGCAGCGGGGCGAATCGGTCCCCAGTCATTTTGAAGTCAAGATACTTACAAAGTCTGGCGACTCGCGATGGGTCGACTACTCCGCATCCACGACTATGTATCGCGGGGAATTCGCGGTGTTCGGAACTGCATACGACATAACCGAACGTAAGAACGCTAAGAGAAAGCTTGAAGAGAGCGAGGAACGCCACCGACTACTAGTGGATAAGTCTCCAGATGCGATAATGGTTTTGACAGACGGAAAGCTTGTCTACCTCAACCCTGCCGCTCTCGAATTGCTGCGTGCAGATTTCTCAGAGATGCTCCTTGGCAAGTCGATGATCGAAATTGTTCACCCCGATTCGAGGTCCAAAGTAACAAACGGTATCAACGAGATCAGAAAGACTCTACGTCCGATGGAGCTTCATAATGAGAAGTTCATTCGCCTTGACGGATCTGGCTTTGACGTGGACATCGTGAGTGCCCCGATAACCTATCTCGGGAAGCCCTCCATCCAGGTGGTTGCGCGAGACATTACGAATCGACGTTTTGTTCAGGAGCAGTTAAGACTCCAGAGCGCAGCTCTAAATACCGCGGCAAATGCTATTGTGGTCACGGACCGGAATGGGACTATAGTCTGGGCGAACCCCGCATTCGAGTCTCTTACCGGGTACTCAACTTCCGAGGCAATCGGCAAAGAAGTGAGCGAACTCATAAAGTCCGGCAAACACGATAAGAAGTTTTACAAGTATCTCTGGGATACCATACTCTCAGGCAAGATCTGGCACGGCGAGCTGGTTAATCGCCGGAAGGATGGTACAACTTACACGGAAGAAATGACAATAGCTCCAGTGCAAGATGAGAAAGGGACTATCTCGCATTTTGTGGCCGTGAAGCAGGACATCACGATGCGGAAATCCTTGGAGGATCAGCTTCTCCAGGCGCAGAAACTCGAGGGGATAGGCCAACTTGCCGGCGGCGTGGCGCACGACTATAACAACATACTTGGGGTAATCCTGGGTTATGCGGAGCTGCTGAGGCGGAAGTTGAACGATCAGGATCCGGCTCGCATGCCTGTCGAAGCCATTTTAACCGCGACCAAGCGCGGGGCCGACCTGACCAAGCAACTCCTCGCCTTTGCGCAAAAGGGTGCCATCTCGCCGAAAGTCGTCGATGTCAATTCAGCCATTGACGGCGTGAGAGGTATGCTCCACAGGATTGTCGGCGAAAACCTGAAGCTGGATTTCTTACCCGGCAGAGATGTCTGGAACGTCAAGGTCGATCCTACGCAGCTCGATCAAATGCTGGTCAACCTGGCCACGAATGCAAGAGATGCCATCACTGGCGGGACCGGAAACATAACCATCACTACGTCGAACGTTGTGGCCGATGAAACATTTGTACACAACAATATCGGCTTTGTTCCGGGGGAATACGTTTTGATCACTTTTGCCGATACGGGTCAGGGCATGGATGCCGCGATGCTGAAGAAGATATTTGAGCCGTTCTTCACGACTAAGCCAAAGGGCGTATCTGCCGGACTCGGACTCGCGACGGTTTACGGAATTGTAAAACGCGCTAACGGCGTAATCACAGTTACAAGCGCGCCTGATGCGGGTACCACATTCTATGTCTATTTGCCCCGGCATTCCGAGCCGGCTTCCAAGCCTGTCGAACAGTTCGTCTCAGACGAGTCGCTAAAAGGGAATGCTACCGTCCTGCTGGTGGAAGACCAGGCCGACCTGCTCCAGCTTGTCAAGACCAGCCTGGAAGAATACGGGTACAAGGTAATGACCGCTCTCGGTCCGGAAGAGGCATTGACATTCTGTGAAGCTTACGGCGACAAGATCCATTTGCTCCTGACCGACGTGATAATGCCTGGAATGAGCGGTAAGGAACTTGGCGAAAAGATTTCAAAGCTAAGACCTGGTATCAAGACTATCTTCATGTCGGGCTACACGGAAAACGTTTTAGCGCCGGAAGGTGTTTTGGGCGAGGGAGTCGAATTCCTTCAGAAGCCCTTCACTGCCTATGAACTCGCAAAGAAAATTCACAAGCTTCTGAATCAGTAAGCTGAGTCATTAGGCCTGGCTTTTGTGACCCCTGCCGATAGCGGGGAGGGAGAGCCTGCCGGTGTTCTTGTCTCAGCCGTTCCTAGACCTTCGGCGTCCTTCCCGTTTCTGTCAGCCCTAACGTCTCCCGTCGAGCGATCTTATTCAATACACCTCGTTTCCCTTCGACGCAACACTCAGATGCGCTGCCAGGTGAATGGGGGAACCGCGAGAGGGTTCCCTCTGAAATCAATTTTGATTAATATTTCTCCTGGCAGATGGCTCACATCCCAAGAGTAATATTGTTTATTGAAACCTCACGGGCATTCGGTCGGGGTCTCCTCTACGGTATAGCAAAGTACTCGAAATTGCATGGCCCATGGGCGTTCTACAGGGAGCCTCGGGGGCTTGAGACTCACATTCCTCGAATCAGGAATTGGGGAGCTGACGGAATCATAATGAGGGATTCGCTAATCAGCAGGCAGCTGCTGGACTTGGACCTTCCGACCATAACCGTTATCCACGGTCCGAGCAGAGCTGTAAAGTCTTCCTCGGTAATTACCAACTCGTACGCGATTTCCGTTTCAGCTGCAGAACATCTTCTTGAAAGAGGCTTCAGGTCCTTTGCCTACTGTGGTTTCAGCGGATACTATTGGTCGGAAGAAAGGGAGAGGTTTTTTTCGAAAATCCTGAAAGACGCCGGTTACATGACCGCAGTTTATCGGCGCCCCCAGCCTAAGAAAATAGAGTCTTGGCTCAGTGAGCAACGGAGGATTGCAGCGT
>JAJYOS010000485.1 GCA_021796055.1 Bacteroidota bacterium | reverse complement strand
TCTGATTTGGTTGAAACGTGAACTCGCGTTTGTTAATTCTTACCGTTGTCCGGTAGAGCCTACTACCGCCCGAACAACATCGTCGATGGGTTGGTTCAATCCGAAGTGTTTGTAGACTATCCCTCCTGTCGAATTCAACACGGTTATTTGAGTCGAATGCATAAATGTACCGTCAGCCTTCTTCTCGAACTCCACGCCGAGCAAGGCTGCCAGTGTCCTGTCATCGCGCGTACTCCCGGTGAGCAGGGTCCATCTTCCCCCGTCAAGCCCGAGGCTGTCCGCCATCTCTCGTAGAGTCTGCGGCGTGTCCTGCGCGGGGTCGAAGGATACTAGAACAAACCCTACCTGCTCCCGGAGATCGGAGGGGATAGAGGCTTCGATTTTCTTCATGTCGTTTATTGTCATGGGGCATGCATACGGGCAGCGAGAGTAAAACATCGCGACAACTCGTATTTTTCCACCGAGGTCCGAGAGGCTTATCCGGTCACCGTTCTGATTTGTCCATTTGGAACGAAGCACGTAGAGAGAGCCCTCGCTGGTCCCCTCGGGCATTCCGGATGTACAGCAAGTGTCTGCGGGGCTTGAATCCAAATTCCCGGAATGCCGGCTCGAAGTGAGCGTCTGATTCTTCGCGTCGCCTGTTTGAAGCAGCCATGTTGCCCCGGCGACTGAAACCAAAAATGCGGCGACGGATATAGACAAGACGGTCAATTTCATTTTCTTTTCTTCGTATTACGGTTTAGGTCCATCACGGGTCTGAAACTCAGATTGGGCAGGCAGTAGTTCGGCTTGAGGCCGCTCAGGAACGCATATCTCAAGAAAGCGGAGTAGTTCGTCGGATCGCTGAAACCTGCCGATGCGCCGCCACACGAGAAAAGGTCCGATGAACCGTCGGACACACCGCCGAGAAGTAAACTCCCGAAATCTTCGACCCATTCCCAGTATTTTCCCGCGGGCGTGACCAATCCGCTCCCGCCGCCTGTCCGTTGGGCAAGCCGGTGTTCTTTCCGGGCCTTCGCGCCGTACCAGCGGTTCAGGTCTCTGTTCAGAAGCCTCTCGTCGCTTTCATGCCGAGTCATTCTTCCCGCAGCGTAATCCCATTCATCTATGCTGGGGAGCCTTTTGCCGCGCCAGACACAATAGGCGCGTGCAGCGTACCACGACACGTAGACCACCGGATCGTTGGGAGGGGCATCCATCCCGAGGGCCAGATCACCGCTCCAGTTTCTGAGGTAGTTTCCGTCCGCGAATATGGGCTTCACATGCGAACGTCTCCATTCCGGATTGGATTTAACGAATTCCAGATACTCGAAGTTGGTGACGAGGTGGAGATCCGTGTAGAACGACTTGATCCTCACTTTGACCGTGTGCCCGTCCTCCTTAGCGAACGGGACATATAATCCGCCCTTGATTAGAGTCATTGAGGTGCTATTCGCTTCCGGGCTGTTAAGTCGCGGCTGACCCAGGACGATGCCTGCCAGTAGGAGTACGGCCCCGAATCCTTTGTGATTGATTCTTGTGGGGAAGGACATTGATACTCCCTCTAGTTTGCTTTACTGGCGGTAATCATCTGTTTATGCCTGACCAACTCGACCTCCTTCGCCGTCACTGGGCTCATGTTATTTCCAAAGTGGGTCCGCACATACGAAAGTACTCTTGCGATTTGCTGATCGGTGAGCGGCTGAGGAGGCATAGTATTGTTGAAAGTCTTTCCGTTGACTTGGATCACGCCCGAATGGCCGCGCATGACGAAATCGATCGCTCTGGATTTATTGGCCGCAAGAAAATTCGAGCCGGACAAGGGCGGGAAAACGTTTGGAATCCCCCTCGCATTGGCCTGGTGGCAAGCGATGCAGGTCCTTCCGAATATGTGGTCACCGGTTTCGTTCGCGTCCGCGGATGTCGCGACCTGCATCTGGCCTGTTGGATGACTTATCATCTCGTGCTGACGGTTCTCCTCCTCTTTGCTTGCGTTGCCCGATGGCTCTTGCATGAACAATTGCTCGCCGAGATAGATCTCGTCGGCCTCCTTACCGGAATAAATGTGCGGCTTCGGCGGTCCGTTGACGACAAGCTGTCCGATGGCTCCTTTGTTGAACGCGCGGAAGATGGAATGGTCGACTAGAGTGTACGTGCCGGGGACTTCTGCTTTGAACTCAACAATCGCCGCTCCACCTGCAGGGATCAATGTTGTCTGGATATCATGGCCGGTGACCGTTGAACCTCCTTCTCCGTAAACGTTATCGAACATTTCTCCGATGACGTGGAAAGAGGAAATGAGGTTGGGCCCAATATTCCCGACATAAAGCCGGACTCGCTGTCCTTCTTCGGCAGTAAGCGCGTTTTGGCCCGTGAGTGCCCCGACCGAACCGTTAAAGACAACATAGGTGGGATCTTCATCGAGTGCTTTCTGAAGATCGAATTGCTGGAGTCCGGGGTCGCCGTAATTTCCGGTCGTATAGAATTCGCTCTGCATTATGTAGTACTCTTTGTCAGCCGGCGGAAAACCCTCCTTTGGCTGAACGAGAATCAACCCATACATGCCGTTCGCGATATGCATTGGCACGGGTGGTGTGGCACAATGATAGACGAACAGGCCCGCGTGTAGAGCTCTGAAGGAGAATACCGACGTGTGGCCTGGTAGGGTGACGGAAGAAGCGGCACCGCCCCCGGGTCCAATTACTGCATGAAGGTCAATGTTGTGGGCCATCATATCAGAAGGGTCGTTGCTTAAATGGATCTCTACAAGATCGCCCTGACGAACCCGGATCATCGGCCCCGGAACGGTTCCATTGAACGTCCAGAATACGTACTGAACTCCGTCGGCAAGCCTTCCGATCTTTTCCTTCGTGAAAAGTCTGACGCTGACCTTCGTGGGGTGGTCCCGCGTTATCGGGGGCGGAACGTTCGGCGCGGTTGTTAGTATGGCCTCTTCCGATCCCTCTATTTCATTTGAATAGCCGGTGTCGCAACCTGAATAGATGAAGGCAAACGCCGAGATCAGGGTGACTATCAGGGCTGCGGAAACGAGCCTCAACCATTTGAATTTCAACTTCATTTCGAGTTCTCCTCGCCGATGGTACCCCAAAGCCGCATTGGGATTGCGCCGCCAGTGTAGTTTAGATTGTTCTTATGATTTCGGACTATATTATCTGAAATATCCACAAAAAAATATGACAAGTCTTCAGAAATCATACTGGTTCGTCTGTATATATACTTGCATATATCGGATGTTTTAGTCTTAATATAACCGAGACCTGAATACCTGTCAAGTACCGGGCGGAAGAAGCTGCTGAGGTGGTTTGAGGCCCGCTGTCTTAAAGCGAGGGGAAGACGCCTAGTTCGGCATTAAGCGCCAGCTGAGGTTGGCCGCTTTCCAGCCTGTGAGGAGTATGAGGATTGCCCTCTTATGCATGACAGAGAACGCTATCTTGTCGCTTGTATCGGAAGGCTTATGATAGTCGGTGTGAACTCCATTGAAGAAGAATATTGTCGGTACTTTATGCCTCGCGAAACTATAGCTGTCGCTGCGATAATAGAACCTGTTCGGGTCGTTCTCGGCATCATACCTGTAATCAAGGCTAAGCTTCACCGATTCGCTATCCGCCGCGACGAGGAGAGAATCGAGCTCATTGCTGAGCCTCTTGCTACCGATGACGTAAATGTAGTTGCTGTCGCTCTCTTCGTGAGCCGGATCGATTCTGCCATCCATGTCCGTGTTGATGTCCGCGACTATGCTGTCGAGGGGAATAGGGGAATGAGAGGTGAAATACTTTGAGCCCAGGAGGCCTTCCTCTTCGCCTGAGACAGTCAGGAATACCACACTTCTCCTCGGCTTCACAGTGGAGAGGGCGTAAGCGCGGGCGATCTCGAGGACGGTGGCCGTACCGGATGCGTTGTCGTCCGCGCCGTGAAAGACTGCGCAATCAGGAGTCATGCCCAGGTGATCGTAATGGGCGGAGTATACCATGTATCGGCTGTCAAGAAGGGTGTCCGTTCCGCCAAGCACGGCGACGACGTTTTCGGTTTCCCGTGTCTCGCGGTCTATTCTCACACTGACTGTCGCTTTCCCCAATTGAAGCGAAACCGGTACCTTAAGCGAGTCAATTCTCCGGGCCAGTCGGGTGGAAGTGAAGTGTCTTGACAGAAGGATTGAGTCGGCGATGCTTTCCCTGATGTAGATAAGCTGGACCGGTTTGAACTGCGCAGGCTTCCCGATTTCCGAAGCGAGCGACATCTGTTTAACGCCGTCTGTCGCGTTGAATGATTTCCGGAGCCGGGCGAAACCTTCATCTCCGTCGTTGATTGTCATTATGACTGCGGCCGCGCCGTTGCTTACCGCGTTCGTCATCTTGTACAGGCCAGTTCTAACCATGACGTCGTTAGTGTCGGCAAACTTCGGGTTCCCTCCCAGCAGCATGACGATCTTTCCCGTAACATCCATGCCTTTGTAATCGGAGTAGGATCCGTCTTCATAGCCGTAACCGGCGAAGATGATCTGGGCTGTGACGCTTGTGTCGGCCGCTGTGAATGGCATTACCAGGAAATCTTTTGAGCCCCAGAAGTACTTGCCACCCGAACGCAGATAGGACGAGTCGCTGATACGGCTTATGTCGACGAAGAAATGCTGGAAATAAGTCCCGCTGTCGCCGAGCGGCTTGAGTCCGAATAGCCTGAACTGACCCGCGATGTATTTGGCGGCCTTTGTCTGCCCGGGTTCGCCGGTCTCTCTCCCCTCGAGTGAATCGGACGCGAGATAGTCGACAGCGGATTTCATGCTGTCAATATCGACCAGCCGCGCCGCCTCGATGCCGGCCTTATCGTAGTCGGGCGGTCCGTCGCCACCCGGGTTCCACGGAAACGCCATCGCGAGAAGACCGGCGGTCGCAAGCGCGAAGAAGTAACTTCCGCGAAACCCGGGGGGACAAATATCCAATCAGCGGGAACCGTTCTTGATTCTGTCTATCGCTTCCACCGCGCACACGGCTGCAATGTTCACAATAGCGTTTACATCGCATCCCTGCTGCAGGACGTGGACCGGTTTCTTCATTCCCATTAATATCGGCCCGAGCAAAGCCGCACCGCCGATTTTTCCCATCAGCTTGTAGGCAATATTGCCTGCGTTCAAATCGGGAAAAATCAAGGTATTGGCGCCGTTCTTCAGGTTCGAGAATGGGTAGACTTCCTCGAGGACATCGGGCGAGAGCGCAACGTCAGCCTGGACTTCGCCGTCGATGACGAGCGACGGATCGAGCTTGCGTGCGATCGTGACGGCCTGCTGTACTTTGATAGACTGGGGAAGCCGAGTGTTCCCAAAATTGCTGAAGGAGAGCATCGCGACCCTCGGGACGATGTTGAAGCGTTTGACGACTTCCGAGGTCATGATGGCAATCTCTGCGAGGTCTTCCGCCGTGGGGTCGACGTTCACTGTGGTATCGGCAAAGAAAAAGGTGTCGCGTTTTGTCATCACTATGTAGAGCCCTGCCACGCGCGTCCTCTTCTCCGCCATACCGATGACCTGGGCATGA
>JAJYOS010000484.1 GCA_021796055.1 Bacteroidota bacterium | reverse complement strand
CCCGCGGAAGATCTTCTTCAGGATTTTTTCTTCGAGCTTTGCCGACATGAAGGTGCGGACAGAGGCGGGTGTTTTTCCCCTCCGCCCTTCCGGAGGCACCGATGGCTCCGGTCTTGGAGAAGGTAAGGGATTACGCTGTTCGGCGGTCGGAGGCTGACCGGGAGACTCATTCATTACTTCAGGCACTCTGGGTGCTGCAGGCTCTTCCGGTCGCAGCGGATGCGTTACTTTCTGTCTTTCGAAACTCCGGAATTCCTTTGGAGGTTCTTCACTCGCGGGAAGCACTGCGATGTTCTGGCTTACCTCTTTGGACGATGCTTCCAGGATCATTGCCAAAGTCATCACATCGAGGGAACGTATGCTCTTTACTTCCTTCGCGAATTCAATCCGGTCAACAATTTCAGTCGCAGATTTATCACGGAAAAAGAGAAGCATCGCGTCCGACGGGACCTTGTCGACCCCGGAAGAGAACTCGAACAACTTGAAGATCGGCGACGTCAGGCTGCTCAACTTCGCCGGAAGCGTGCTCAGCAGATGTTCGTCGATCTTGGAGTGAAGCCTCCTCCATGTTTCAATATCCAACTCGCTCCTGTTGTGGAAATCCAGGTATTCTGCTATCCCCTTCGGGTAGTACGAATAGCAGTTGAAGAACCTGGAGACTTTCGCGATAGAGGGCCTTTCGATCTGCTGCTCGCCCTTGAACAGGAACTTCTCGAGCGTCCAGCGGGGTCTGATCACGTAATTGAAGACAAACTTTGAGGCTTTGTCGGCAAGTTCGAGGAATTCCTCCCTCGAAAACTCATGCGAGTTCTTGAGAACATGGCGGATCTCCTTGAAGAGCGCCTGTATATCAGGGGTTGACAGATCAAACTTGCCCGTCCTGCTTTCCCCCAGCTTTTCCTGGTCAATCAACTCTTCGACTTCAGCTTCGGCGAATTTTTTGAAGTCCTCAGGAAGCTCAACATCCGACAGTAGAGTGTTAAGCTTTACACGACCTCCCGTGTAACGTTTCGTGATGTTGAACGCGTAGCCGGATATTTCTTTCTCAAACATTATTTCAAAAGCGCCTTTACTCTGTTTATTTCTCTTTCCGCACCGGTGATGAATGTCGGGTCGGTGTTGGGTTTATCGACGATTTTCTGATACATTGCAATCGCTTCGTTCGGCTTATTCAACTGTTCATAGCATTTACCCGCCATATAATACGCCTGGGCGGCCCAGTCGACGACCGCGCTCGGCGTCACCAGGTAAGGAACCTTTAAAAACTCAAGGATTGCGTTCGCGTAATCCCCTTTGTCGTCATAGATCGCACCGACATAATAATGAAGTTCCGCCTGATAATCACGATTCGCCTCCTTGACCAGGCTCTGGAACGTTATCAGGGCCTGATCGAAGTATCTGAGCTCTTCGTAAAGGATTCCCACCTTTATCCTTTTGTCCATGATTGACTTATCATCGGGGAACATGGCAATGAATTTCCTGGTAATATCCAGAGCGCCGTCGTACATGCCTAGCGACTCGTATGAGCTTATGAGCTGGCTCATCGCGTCGCGAACGATATTGCGGCTGGCAAGAGAATCGAGATAGACGGCCCTGAAATTGTCCGACGCGTCCTGGAATTTCTCCTGAGCGTAGTAAATGTTTCCGAGTTCAAGGTGGGCTTCCGGAACGACATCGGCATCGGGAAATTTAGATAGGAGCTCCTTCAGTGTTTCCGCAGCCTTGGCAAGATCGCTCTCTTCGACAAAAATCTGCGCCTTGTCAAGTACCGACCGCGGGTAAGCCGGGGTATGGTCGTAATCACTCTTTATGTCGTCGAGTATTATACTCGCCTCTTTGTATTTCTTGTTGCGAATGAAATACTCTGCTTTGTCAACGAGAAAACGGGCAATGTAACGATCTCCGGCGTCACGATAGGTTTTCCTGAATTTCGCCGCGTTCAGATCCGCCGCCTTTATCCTATCGGTCAGATAATCGATCTCGACCAGCCGCGCCGCCGAATAAGTACGGAGAGTATCAATGCCTGTGGCGCCGAGAATATCGCGGTAGACACGGCCAGCGTCGTCATAATCTCCCATCCCGAAATAGATATCCGCAGCTTTCACTAGCGCTCCCGGGTTGGACCCACCCGCCCTCTCAAAAAAAAGACGCGCTCATTCGATTGTCACCCAGAGAAGAATATATGTTTCCAAGCTGAAAGTACGAGTCGAAGACAATGGTTGAATCGGTGGAATTCGTCGCCACTTCCCGGAAAAGCTCCCTGGCATTATTCAGGTCACCGGATTTCAGTTTGCAGTACGCCATTTTGTAAAGAACTGCCGGGGACACACGGTACCACAGCTCGTCCTTCCCGATGGTCTTATAAACTGAATAGGCACTGTCATATCTCCCTGCCGCGTAAAGGTAATCAGCCAGCCGGGTTGCGACTTTAATCTTGAATTTTGAAGGTTCAAGTCTATCGAGCACCCCCACGTAGAATTGCATCGCGTCGACGTCCATTTTCTGAAGGAGGTCGGCATATACCAGTTCCCCTTCAAGCAGGAACTTCCTCGGGGGAGTTGAGGAAAGGAAGGCTTCCAGCGTGACTTTCGCGTCCTGGAGCGAATCTATGGCGATCTCCGATTTGGCCTTGACAAGCTGGGCCTCCGGCAAGGGGCCGGCGAGCGAAGCCTGCGCAATAGCCTCATGAAACGCACCGCTCCCGTAAAGAGACCGGGCGATAATTGCGTAGGCCTGGGGCACAAGAGGTGAATTGGCGAAACGCTGGACGAACTGAAGGGCGGAGTTCTCTGCTCCGAGAGAGTCCCCGGACGCAGCCTCCATGACCGCGACCTTGAACAGCGACTTCTCAGCAATCGAATCGGCAGTCAACCCGGATGAAAGCTTCTGGTAGACTGAGAATGCCTCGGAATCCCTTCCGGTGTTCGCCCCCCCAATTTTGGCTACTGCACCAGCGTACAGGTATTCCGCGACCCTTTGCGTGTCTCCAGTGGCTACGGTAGCCAACTGCTTGTAGACCCTGGCCGCCTTACCATAATCCTTCAATTCCTTTTCGTAGAGATTGCCCAGATGGAAGAGCGCACTCGTCTTGTCTGCCGAGCCCTGGTCGAGGAGTATATCTGCCATACTGACGACCGCGTCGCGGTAGTTCACTTCCTTGAAATCCTGATCGTACGTTGAAAGGCTGTCCGCGGCTGGCGCGTAGTCAGACTCGGGAAATTCGGACGATATCTCGCCATAATCGCCGACCGCGGCAGCATAGTTTCCAATGGATTCTTCGGACCTGGCCCTGTAGAAAGCGTAGGCATCGGGTCTTCCTTTCAGAATATTCTCGTGCCTAAAAAACGTCTCCCTGGTTTTCTCGGGATCTTTAATGTAATTGTTTTCGATGTCGAGAAGCTTCACAACCACCCTGACGTCGGGATTCTTGGACAGGGCGGCGGCCTGCGACAGAAGAGAATCCGCGAGTCTCATCCTACCGGCTCTGTAGGCTATCTCGGAATAAAGATTCAGATTGGACTCGTTCGATTCGCTCTCCGGCAGATCGCGGAGGATTGAAAGTGCCCGGGAATACTCCCCCTTGGAGTTGAGGAGCGATGCCAACCTTACCCTGTATCTGGCCGGGAGAGTGACAATGGAAGCCGTGCCTGCCTGCCATTGGCCGAGCGCGATTCCGGCATAAGCTTTTTCAAATTTCAATCTGCGCTTCTGTGCAGCAGCCAGCTTCGTTGTGTCCATTTCATTCGCGCGTTGGAGTGCCACATTGAAATTACCGGCCTCCAAATCGATCTCCACGCTCTCAAGAGTTGCGTCCAGGCTTTGAGGGGCAATATTCAGCGCGGACGCGTCTTTCAAATATCTTTCCGCCTGTAGCGGCATTCCTCTCATCCTGTTGAGCCTCCCCAGCGCGAGGAGACCCATGACCCGCACGGAATCGTTGTCCGAAGTCAGGAGGGCCCTGTACTGGTTCTCGGCCTTCAACAACTGCCCCGAGCCGAGATAGAGGTTGCCAAGCTGCAGCGTCGCATCGAAATAACTTGAAGTCGTGGAATAGTCCTGCACAACCGTGAGTAGCGACACTTCTGCGCGCGCGGTGTCGCCGGCCAGCTCGAAATATTTCGCCGCCTTCAGAAGCGCCTCGGGTGCGTTGATGTCCTTGGGATAAAACACCCGGAGCCTTTCATACGAAAGACCCGCGTTGGCATAGTCGTTCACCTTCGCGTAAGATTCACCGGCACTCAACCACGCTTTGGAAGCCAGGGGGTCGCTCGGGTATTGGACGGCAAATGTCTGGAAGTTCGTCGCGGCAATCGAAAATTTCTTCTGTTCGTACTCAGACACGGCAAGATAATATCTGGCCTGCCCCGCCGACGGAGAGGTCGGATATTGCTGCAGGAACTTGCTGAACTGCTCCTCCGCAAGGTCATACATTTTATTCTGAAGAAGTTCTTTGCCGAATTTTAGATCGGAATCCACCTGGCTCTCCTGCGCGTAAGAAGCGCCGGCGAGTACAAGCATAACGCTCAAAATCAAAGAGATTCGTTTTAACATGCTTTAATATAAAGTCTTAAACAGGATTGCGAAAGGACGAAAAAAGGAATTGGACACGGAAAACACGAATAGGACGGATATTCTCGGATCTCGATCCGTCAGAAGCTCGTTCCGTGAGCATCTCTACGATCAGTAAGATCCGTGTTCTATTCCCCCGAACAAGAAGAATGGCGGGTCCGGGCCCGCCATTTCGTGCGAATCCTGTTTTCTCGCGGTTACATTTCCCGTTCGGCGAGCTGCTTCTTCAGCTGTGAAATGTGCCAGGTCAGGTTGATTTCCTTCGGGCACGCTTCGACGCAGTTGAAGATGGTATGACATCTCCAGATACCGTCCGGAGTGTCTACCACATCGAGCCTCTCGTCGCCCGCTTCATCGCGGGTGTCGAACACGAACCGGTAAGCCTTCAGCAAGGCTGCCGGCCCGATGTAGTTATCATCCGACCATGAAGAGGGACACGAAGTAGTGCAGCAGGCGCAGAGTATGCATTTCGCTGACTCGAACAGTTTCTCCGCGTCTTCGTTTGTCTGGTAGCGCTCGTGCTCCGGAGGCGGAGAGTTATTCACGAGATACGGCTTCACTGCCTCGTACTTCTTGTAGAAATCCGACATGTCGACGATGAGATCCTTGATTATCGGTATCGACGGCAGCGGCTCTATGACGACTGGTTTCTTGTAGTTGACGTCTCTCAGTAGAGTCGAGCACGCAAGACGGTTCCTGCCGTCAATTCTTATTCCGTCCGACCCGCAGACGCCGTGCGCGCAGGACCGTCGGAAAGTGAGAGTGCCGTCGTATTTCCACTTCACCTGGTGAAGAAGATCGAGTATCCTCTCCTTATCGTCCCCGGCCTCGACAATGAACTCCTGATAATATGGCTCGGTGTCTCTTTCGGGGTTATATCTTTGTATACGCAGAGTGACTTTCATTCTTCCGCCGTCCTTTCAATACTTTCGTTCTTTAGGCTGGAAACGAGTGATGGAGACCGGCTTGAAATC
>JAJYOS010000483.1 GCA_021796055.1 Bacteroidota bacterium | reverse complement strand
AGACATCGGCTCGCTCAGCGAAAGTCTCTTTGAGAGCGAGTTGTTCGGGCATGTGAAGGGCGCCTTCACCGACGCGAAAGAAGACAAAGCCGGTCGTTTCGAGACAGCTTCAGGCGGCACGCTCTTTCTGGACGAGATCGGAAATCTCACGAAAAATCTCCAGGTGAAACTTCTGACTGTGCTTCAGAACAGACAGGTCACGAGACTAGGTGCGAATATGCCGAATCCGATCGACATCAGGCTCATCTGCGCGACTAACCTTCCTTCTGAAGAACTTAGATCGGAAAACCAGTTCAGGCAGGACCTCCTTTACCGGATAAACACCGTCGAAATTCAGCTTCCCCCGCTCAGGAACCGGGCCGACGACATTCCTCTTCTCGCAGATCATTTCATCCGGATGTACTCACAGAAATACGGCAAACCGGTAAAACGACTCGACGAAGAAGCTGCGAAGCAGCTTCGCTGGTATCATTGGCCCGGGAACGTCCGGGAACTTCAGCACTTGATTGAGAGGATAATCATACTCAACGACTCTGAGACACTTACCGCAAACGATCTCCATTTGTCCCCCGGTAGCAACCAAGTTGAGATAATCCCCTTCAACAATTACCAACTCGAAGAAGCCGAGAAACTTCTTATAATTAAGGCAGTGAGCAAACATGATGGGAACCTGACAAGGGCGGCAAAAGAACTCGGCATAACGCGCGCAGCGCTCTACAGAAGGCTTGAAAAGTATGGGCTTTAGTAGGAAACAGTTGCACAGAAATAAAGACACACGCCAAACAATGCCGAAATGGTTTGCCATGCGACAATCCGAGCCACTAAAGAGAAAAACGAATTTCGGATGGTATTGAAACGCTTCAGTGTAGCGGTCTTCACGCGGACCATCATCTTATGCCTGAGTGTTTCTCTTCTCATATATCTCATTACCAACACATCGTTCGTGGCTACACCGTTCATCGTCGCTCTCCTTGTCTTTGCGCAATTTTACCTCCTCGTCCAATACGTTCAAAAGACCAACCGCGACATCGCAAGATTCTTTGACTCCATCAGGTACTCGGACTTCTCACAGAGTTTCCGTCCCACTGTCAAAGGATCCTCCTTCGAAGAACTTAACAACGCCTTCTCGAAAGTGATCGAGCAATTCAGGAAAACACGTGGGGAGAAAGAAGAACAATACCGGTACTTGCAAATTGTGGTACAACACGTAGGAATCGGTCTAATGGCTTTTACCCCTGACGGCAACCTGGAGCTCATTAACACAGCCGCCAAAAAGTTGCTAAGGGTAGACGGCGTCCACAACATTTCCGAGCTTAGAGGAACCAGCACGCAGCTAGTTGGCGTTCTCGAGGGAATCAAGGCCGGCGAGAGCCTGCTAGCAAAATACATCAGCGACAACGAGCTGTTTCAAATATCTATTTACGCGACCGAATTCAAGATGCAGGGTAAGCAATACAAACTCGTATCCTTGGCAAATATTCAGAACGAGCTCGAAGAACGGGAGATGCAGGCATGGCAAAATCTCATCAGAGTACTTACTCACGAAATAATGAACTCAGTAACGCCGATTATTTCTCTGTCGTCAACGGCCAGCTCTCTCCTCGAAGGGATAATGAAGGAATCCAGCAGAGATATCGCAAATACCGTCGCGTCGAATACGGATGATGGAACCGAGGAGGCCGCTGAGCCCCTGAACGATGTTAAAGGCGCCCTTGATACGATCTCCAAGCGCAGCCAGGGGCTTCTCCATTTCGTCGACGATTACAGAAATCTTACGCGAATTCCTACGCCGAATTTCCAGACAGTTAAAATAGACGATCTCTTCGCGCGTATACAAAAACTCTTTGCCGATCGTTTTGAGAAGAGGGGGATCAGCTTCTCCGCCACTGTAAGTCCGAAGGAACTCGAGCTCAGCGCAGATCCTGATCTGATTGAACAGGTTGTGATAAATCTCATCATGAACTCGATCGGCGCCTTAGCAAACCGCCCTACACCGGAAATACGACTGGTCGCAAAAACTGACAACCGCGGCGGGACCTTGATACAGGTGATCGATAATGGACATGGGATCCCCGAAGAACTTCATGACAAGATATTCATTCCCTTTTTCACGACGCGTAAGGAAGGATCAGGCATAGGGTTGAGCCTCTCGCGCCAGATAATGCGCGCGCACAAGGGGAGCATAACGGTAATCTCGAGCCCGGAAAAAGAGACCACCTTTACCCTCCGGTTCTGACACCCTCGACTATTTCGGTTTATATACCCCCCCGGCGACCGCTCCGCTGAAACAAATTTTTACTATGTCGTCGTCCGCGTTTGCGAGACGCTTCCTCATTCCGTTGTCCAAAACCTCGTGATGTCTGACATCGTTTAAGTAATCCCCGATGTAATCGAGATTTTCCTCTGTCGTAACCCAATTCTGCCTGTCGAAGCGCGAGAGGTCAACCGGATTTGAAAAACTCCGGAGCGTCATCTCCCCTTTTACGTTGAAATAGAACGGGAAATACGACATCGCCAGCTCTCTAATGCTCCTGAACACCGGGTCCCGGTACCTGAGCATTGTCGTATTTGATTTCGCCACGGCGCCGTAACATCTCCCCTCCTTGAAGATCGCTATCACATGATCATCGTCGTTACGCGCGATCATGTCGACTATCAAAGGTCGACGACCGAGCATCCTCAACGCCGCGGCGGCAAAGAGCGCCCCCTCGAAGCAGTTCGCCTTCCCCTCTTCCATAACTATCTTCGGAGAACTTGTGCCAGGCACTTCATCGTAACTAATGCCGTTGAGAAACCTCTGAATGTCATGAGGTTTTCTGAACCGTCTTAGCAAGTTGAGCTCCGCTTTCGTAAAGTCGCCCCCGGTCTTTCCATTCTTCATCATATCAAAGTTCCGTTCGGTTATTCAGTCTTTTCGATTAATCTACTATATTGAACGGACAATTCATCTTAATCTTCGAGGTTCTGACATGTACCACAATACTCTTCTCTCCAGATTCTCACTCTTCATTGCAATGCTCCTCTTTTCAATAATCGTCGCCATGCAGCCGGCAGCGGCAAATGTTACAAGTACTGGTCAGGCTGTACCGACGCAAAAGCAGCTGTTATTGATCCCCACTCCCAGGTACGTTTCTATTCACAAGGGGACATTTACAATATCAGCTTCGGATAAGATTGTGCTTACCCGCCCTTCCAATGACGCGGACAAGTTCTCCGCCGCGCAGCTCGCCAGCGAGGTGCAGACCGATCTTAACATCAAACTCGAGACCGCGGCGAGATTCGCGGGTCAAAGTTTTGTTCTGGGCGACATCAAGGATGACCCTGCGATCGGCCGCGAACTGCGAGATTTAAGTATCGCGATTCCTGACTCGCTTGGCGAACAGGGATATATACTGAATATCTCCAAGGATAGAGTGCTCGTCGCGGCTAACACGTCGACGGGGATCTTCTACGCGGTTCAGACACTAAAACAAATCATCCGGGCCAATCGCGTGGGCGACCAGATCCCCTGCCTTACGATAACCGACTGGCCGACGCTCGAATATCGAGGATGGATGGATGACATAAGCCGAGGCCCAATCCCGACGATGGCGCTCCTCAAGAAGGAGGTAAGAAAGCTCGCCGAGTATAAGCTGAACTTCTTCACACTCTACACTGAAAACATTTTCAAACTGAAAGCATACCCCGATCTAGCGCCGCAAGACGGTTTGACAGCGGACCAGGTAAAAGAGCTGACCGCGTACGCGGCACCTTACCACATACAGCTCGTCGGAAACCTCCAATCCTTCGGCCACATGTACAATACCCTAAGCGACCCTTTCTATTACAAGATGCGTGAGACGGAAAACGTTCTCTGTCCCGTCGTACCGCAAACATATCAGTTCCTATCGAAAGTCTATTCCGAAATCGTCCCGGCTTACTCCAGCAAGTTTTTCAACATTAATTGTGACGAGACTTTCGACCTCGGTATGGGCAAATCGAAAGCGCTCGTTGACAGCCTCGGGATCGGAACCGTCTACGCTGACCACATAAACAAAGTTTACGATCTTCTGAAACCTTATCACAAGACGATACTGATGTGGGGTGACATCGCCGACGAGGACACCTCAATCGTCGGAATGCTACCAAAGGACATCGTCATGCTTCCGTGGAATTACAGCCCAGCGAAGAGTTTCGACGGGATGATAAGACCCTTCGTGAACGACGGATTCAGATTCATGGTTTCACCCGGAGTCGGATGCTGGAGCCAGATATGGCCCAGCATGCAGAGCGCAGTCGTCAACATTTCAAATTTCGTCCGGGACGGCGCGAAGTTCGGCGCTATGGGAATGCTCAACACGGCATGGGACGATGACGGCGAAAATTTCTTCAACTATAACTGGTTCGGCATGATTTGGGGAGCCGAGTGCTCGTGGAAACCCGCGCCACCAGATAGCGGCGCGGCGGCCGACAGCTATCTGCAAGCGCGGTTGTCGCGTTTCGAAGACTCATTCAACGCGATTTTCTACGGCAACCCGGCCGATTCCGTTGCCCAGACATTTTTCCAGCTCGATTCGATTCGCAATTACCCAGTTAGAAATATTCTCAGCGACCCGGGTTTTTGGAAAGAGCCTCTCGATTTTACGGCGCTGGAAGCCAACGACTCGAACGCTACAAACAATCTCGCGGCAGGTTCTGCCGCGGAACGCGTCCTCGAAGAGCTTATGAATGAGAAAGAGGCCGCGAAAAGAAATGCCGGCACTTTGGATTACACGATCTTCGCCGCGAGAAGGGTGGAGTTTGAGACGAGAAAGAATATTTTCGGAATAAGGCTAAGGCAGGCGATGATTAACCGAGATTCAGTGTCGCTAGCGGTGATTAGAAGCGAGATCAATCCTCTATTAGACAGATTGCATAGTCTTAAAATGGAATACGTCAGACTCTGGGGCCAGGAAAACCGTACATGGTGGCTAAATAAAATACTCCACAGATATGACCAATTGGGCAAGAGCCTCATCAATCTCGATAAGACGGTCATCATCACGCCTTCAAGCGATGTCGTGAACGGAAAGAGAATCATCGCCCTGAGCACGGTATTTAACGACAGACCGATCTATTACACGACGGACAATACATCGCCAACGCTCGGCGCTAAGATTTACACTGGGCCCTTCGCCATCGACCACTCTACTCCCATCCGCGCAGGCGTCGAGGAATACGGACAGGTTGTGGAAACCGCCCACGCTTACGTGCTTGTCGATAAGGCAATCGGGAAGTTGTACAAGCTCGAATCTAGATATAGCTCATACGACCCGGCTTACGCTGCCGGTGGCGATTCCGCACTCGTGGACGGAGTCCTCGGTGGTATGAACATCCATGACGGTCGCTGGCAAGGATACCAGGGCCAGAACGTGAACATAATCCTAGATATGAAAAAAGAGACGAGCATCAGAAAGGTCGGGATACGCTTCTTTCAAAACAGTTACGGTTGGATTCTCCTGCCGAAAGAAGTGAGAGTACTCTTTTCCGATAATGGTACAGACTTCCATCAGGTGGCCGACAAAGTAA
>JAJYOS010000482.1 GCA_021796055.1 Bacteroidota bacterium | reverse complement strand
GGTTGTCGTGGCCGCTTTGGCCGGTTTGGGTGCTGACTATCTTTCAAGCATCTCTGTCCTGAGATCCAATGATGATATTGCTCAGTCTGCTTACAATTCTCTCTTCCAGCTTGCGGTTCCGCCTCCGCAGCCGGCCGTAAAAGTCGCCAACCTTGATAATGAAATAGTCCTTTCATGGGGCGATCCGGTTGCCGCGGCCAAGGTTGAAAATTCTGTTTCCAAGGGATACACTTTCGAGGGATATAACGTTTACCAGTATCAGCGTAACTCTCCGACCGGCGGAAAGCTCATTGCTACTTATGACGTCGTCGATGGCATACGTACAATTCAGGACACCACCTTCAGTGTGGCGCTCGGAACTTACGTTGTGACCCCCACAGAGTATGGTACCGACAGCGGTATAAAACACGCCTTGACTATCACTCAAGACGCTTTCACCGGTGGACCGCTTGTCAATGATAGGGATTACTATTATGCCGTGACAGCCTACAGCGTTAATCTTACAGAAGGGCTGGTTCCGCACGCTCTTGAAAGCTCTCCTGCAATTTTGGATGTGCGCCCGCAAGCTCCGGGAAATGGCGTTCGGTTTGCTTTCGCAAGCGGCGATTCGCTCTCAGTCACCCATGCTGGGAGCAGCGACGGCACTGTGGTTGCAAGTGTGATCGATCCGGGTGTGCTGACGGGACACCAGTACAGAGTGAACTTCGACACAACCGGCGGCACAACTACATGGAAACTGACAGATGTTACCTCGGGTAAGGTAATGTTATCCGACCAGACTCAAACGCCTGCAGGGACGCCCCCGCCTGGATATGTGATTGACGGCGTCCAGATTGCCACATTTGGTCCACCCCCGGGAATGAAAGATTGGTCATGGACTCCTTCAACAGGTCGATTCTGGACATGGGCTAATGGGAACTGGGGTGCCGAAGGGTTCGGCGGAGCGATCGGCAACGGCTATGATCAGTGGTTCTCCAGTTCCACAGTTACTTATGATCAGCTAAGAAACGTTGAGATCAGATTTGCGAATACAGACACAGCGGGGAACATCCTTGATCCGAACGACCCCAACGCGTCCTTTGCGTATCGCTACCTGCGCGGCGCGCAGAATCCTCCAGCGCAACCGTGGTTCGCGCCGATACCCAATCCCGGCGGTTCGTTCAATTACCAGGACTTCACCAAGTCCATGCCATTCTCAGCATGGAATATGGAAACTAATCCGCCGACACGACTGGCAGTAGGTTACAACGAGAACAACGTCAAGAACGGACTCGCCGACGGCAAGTACTGGCCTCCTTATTACAACGATGCCACATACGGAGACAACATCAGCACCGGCGGTCCCCGTGAGTGGTTCTACATATTCGATGTTCCTTACAGCACGACTCCTGATCCGACACTTCAACAGAATATTCTGAACAATACCCTACCGGTTATGTGGTTCGGCACAGTAACCCGTAGAAATACGAATGCATGGACTTCTCAGAATGTCATGGAGATTATCACGAACCATATCAACACGCCAAGCGATCAGTTTACTTTCACTGCCACAGCTCCTACCCAGGATAAAGCCAATGAAGTAGCCGATATCTCGAAGATCAACGTCTTCCCGAATCCTTACTTCGGATTCAACAGGCTCGAAGCCGATAAGTACACGAGATGGGTAAGGTTCACTCACCTCCCCAAGAATGCGACGATTCGCATCTTCAATCTTGCGGGTATTCTCGTCCGTACGTTGGTGAAGAGCGACAACACGCAGTTTGCTGACTGGGATCTGATGAATGAGCATCAATTGCCCATCGCGGCAGGGATGTACATAGCGCACATCGACTGCCCCGGCATTGGGACGAAAATACTTAAGCTCGCGATTATCCCCGAGCAACAGTTCCTGGATCACTACTGAGAACCGGGAGGATATGAAATTGAAAACGCTGCTATTCGAGAATCTTAAGATTGGAAGGAGATATTCTATGAATATCACACTAAGGCGTCTAGCCGTTGTTCTTGTGCTGCTCGGCCTGGTTTATGTCCCTGCATTCGTGCCGAAGGCAGAGGCGGGGAACACGAATCGCACAGGCACCGCGGGTGCCCAGGAACTCTTGATACCGGTTGGTGCCCGTGGAATTGCCCTGGGCGGAAGCAATATCGCTTTTGCAAGCGGGGCAGACGCGATCTACTGGAACCCTGCGGGTGTTTCACGGACATCTTTCGGCACGGAAGCGTACTTTTCACACATGACCTACTTTGCCAATATCGGAGTAGACTATGGGGCAGTCGACGTCTCCTTCTCCGGAATCGGAACGTTCGCTGCTTCGTTTAAGTCCATTGCGTTTGGCAACATCGCTGTAACCACTGAAGATAACCCCGACGGGACAGGCGCGACCTATTCCCCGACATTCATCGTAGCCGGTCTCACGTATTCGAGGCAGCTCACAGACCGGATATCTGTCGGTGCGAATTTTAATTTCATAAGCGAGACTATTGTCAGCACCTCAGCTACGGGGTTTGCTTTAGATGCTGGTGTCCAGTACAGCGGTCTGCTCGTTCCCGAGTTGAAGTTGGGGGTCGTGATCAAGAACCTCGGCCCGAACATGACGTTCGGCGGTCCGAACCTTCTCCGTCAGGGAACGACGGTAGGAGACATCCGTGGTACCCAATGGTATTCGGTCGACGCGGCCTCGTTCGAGCTTCCGTCTCAGATGGAAGTCGGGCTTGCCTATGACAAGCAGTTGGGGAGCATGAATAAGATCACCGTCTTCGGCACTTTCCAGAATAACAACTACAGCTCCGATTTGTATAACATCGGGGCCGAGTATGCCTTCAACAATATGATATTCGTCCGCGGCGGCTACAATTATGCTCCGCAGGCGCCGAAGGATCAGACGGGACAATTGTCTCAGATTTACGACTACACGCTTGGAGCCGGGATAAACTATAACTTAGGTACATTCAACTTTACTTTTGACTACGCCTATCAGCACGCTGTGATGCTCAGCTCGAACAACGTGTTCACCGTGAAGCTTGGGTTCTGAGGAATAATCTAGAGTGATCGGAAAAGGTCGCCCACGTTCAGCGGGCGACCTTTTTCTGGTGGTGTCTGCTTTTGTCGGCACTTGAGTTGAGCGGGGTCACGCGTTCGGTTCTTTTGGGGTAAGTTTGGTGTAAGCGTTCTCTAGATGTGTACACGTGGTGAATATGGGAGTAGCCCGGGATGGTACGGCTTATTCGCGATGCACAAACAAAGCAATATAGAAACATAAAGAGAACTCTAGACGGGATAGTATTTCTCTTGAGGGTTACCCTCGGGGCAGTTTTTCTGTCTTCCGGTATCTCGAAAATCATAAGTGCCGAATCTTTAGTGGGGATGATCAAGAGCTTGTCAATAGACTTAAGTTCCGTAGCCGGTGAGATCGCGATTGTTCTCTGCGCGGTCGAGATTATCGTGGGGATATTTCTAATTGCAGGCCTGCTTGTTAAGCAGTCAAGCCTTGTTGTGATGTTTCTCCTGGTCCTTTTCATCGCTGTCTTCTTGCCCCAATTGATGGTTCAAAATGAGGTTGATTGCAACTGTTTCGGGCCTTTTCTCTCAAGCCGTGTCGATACGATTTTTCTTATTCGAGATTTGCTCCTCCTGGGAACGGCATTCATTGTACATGATAAGGAAAAGCAAATCCTTTGGGCCATAACCTGTAATTAGCCGTTTTGCCTGCGGTCTTGTTGAGACATCGGGATTCCTTTTCTGTCAGGGAAAAAAGAGTGTCCGAGAGTTTATTGGACTCTCCTTACGCTAAGAGAGGTCATTAACGGAGCGTAACAATGGAACGCATAGGATCGTTTGCGGCAATTATAGCCATCTGCGGAATATGTTGTACTTTTGCAGGGGCACAGACCGTTTCATGGTCGAGAATCAATGGGCCCTATTCCGGCTCGATACAATCTCTGACGTTGGATCAAGCGGGAAACGTTTATGTTGCTACCTTTACCGGCATAGAACAAATATATCGCTCAACAGACAGAGGCGAGAGCTGGCAGCGAGTGTTAGGCCTCCTGAGCTACGGGTTTGATACTGCTCTTGCTACTGACTCCGCCAACAATATTTACTATGGAGACATGGACGTCGGATTGTACAAGTCGACCGATAGAGGAACATCGTGGTTCAAGACGAGCCTACCCGGAGGTGCATCGGCTATATCGGCTATTTCAGGGAGCAGGCTCTGTGTCGGCGGGTTTCAAACTGTCTCGATCTCAAACGACGCTGGAAAAACATGGTTTGTATCCCAAGTGAGAGCGGACTGTGGGTATGTATCGTCAATTGCCGAGGGTAGTCTAGGTGACATCTACGTAGGATATTATCGCTCGTTCGGACGCTTTCCATGCGGTGGAGGAGTCTATATTTCTTCTGACGGCGGAAAAACATGGCAACTCACTGGGATGGCGTCGGATTCGATTGAATCCATGGCCGTGGATAAATCAGGAAAAGTCTTCGCTCTAGCAAGTGATGGGGCATTCACCAGCATTTACTCCTTGACACCAGGTAATGGGAGTTGGAAGGAAGATGCGGCTGGAATTCCGTTGGGAGCAAGTATCGGAGTGGTCCAGATTGACCGCTCGGCAGAAGCAATTGCTATGACAGACATGGGTGTTTATGTTTACGACGATGTCTTATCAGGGTGGAAACCGGTGGTCAAGGCCACCCTGTCTGGTGCAGCGATAAAAGCGGCCCTCTACGACCACAACGGGATTAGCTATCTCGGGACGGAAAATGACGGCATATTTTTCCTGGACAAATCAGCTTCAATGTGGGTTCAATGTGGAATTTACCCGGCTGCAATCATGTCGCTTGGCATGGACAACGACGGTAATTTGTATGCCGGTACAGACGGTGGAATCTTCGAGAAGGAACATCATTCAGGGCACTGGCTGAGAACTAGCGACGGCTTGGGCAAGGCGACAGTCTATCAAATCCGCTGGTCGGTATCCAACAAAATATTATATGCAGCGACTGCGGGTGGATTGTTCTATTTGCCCGATTCGGGGAATTTCTGGATTCCTCTTACGAAGCAATGGATATATGATTTCGTTGAGACGCCTACGGCATATTATGCCGGTACTCCGGGAGGGATATTTGAAGCGGCGAACGGGTTGGGTGCGGGATGGGGTCCCCTGTCGACCGTCGGCCTTCCTCTCACCAGTATTTATTGCCTTGCCCTCGATTCATCGGGCAATCTCTACGCCGGCACAAAGCATGACGGTGTTTTTGTCAGTAGCGGAGACAGGACGTTCTGGTGGCAGGTCGGTATCTCTTCACCGATAATATTCAGCAGCGTAAAGACATTAGAGGTCGACTACATGGGGAGAATGTTTGCAGGCACAGATTCATCCGGGGCATATTGCTCGGACGATTCAGGGGAGACGTGGAAAAGCATTTCATCAATAAGCGGGAAGAACGTAACCAGTTTCCTGGTCGATTTTCCCTCAAGATATTTTGCCGGCACATTCGATCGTGGAGTATTTATGTCAACCGACCATGGACTGAACTGGGAGCCTGA
>JAJYOS010000481.1 GCA_021796055.1 Bacteroidota bacterium | reverse complement strand
CACGATCAGGTACTCAGCGTAAGTCGGTAAACTATGAGCGTTGTTTCAATCCCCTTTCTGGCCGTAGTACGCGTCTTTCCCATGTTTCCTTTGGAAATGTTTTTCCGAAATATGAGTTGGGAGTTCCTTGATATTTGGGTTCAGCGAAATTGTTTTCAGGGCCATTTCCGCGATACGTTCTAGTATGATAGAATTCTTGACGGAGTCATGCGAATCTTTACCCCAGCAGAATGGTCCATGTCCCGCCACGAGAACTCCCGGTGTCGTTTGATAATCCAATTCTTTAAACTTCTCCACTATGACCAATCCAGTGTTCAGCTCATAGCCTGCCTCGACCTCTTCTGGAGTCAAGAAGCGGGTTAACGGCACCGGCCCGGCAAAATGATCCGCATGTGTTGTACCGAGGCATGGAATTCCTATGCAAGCCTGCGCGAACGCTGCTGCGTTCATGCTGTGCGTATGTGTGATACCGCCGATGCTGGGGAAGGCTTTATATAATTCTATGTGCGATGGCGTGTCGGAGGATGGCCGCTTGCTTCCTTCCACAACTTTGCCATCGAGATCGACTACGACCATATCTTTTGGGGTCATCTTTTCATAATCGACTCCGCTCGGCTTGATAACCATTAGTCCCGATTTCCTGTCGAGACCGCTGACGTTTCCCCACGTTAGAATAACCAGCCCATACTTCACAAGCTCAAGATTGGCCTCGAATACTGCCTTCTTCAATTGTTCAAGCAACGTGAACGCTCCTTACTTCGTCTCTTATATTTAGCAGATCTTTCATGACGTTATACATGCTCCCGCTCCACTCGTTAGTCCCGAAGGCGTCATGCATCTGACGATATAGGGCGTAAATCTTCTCGTACACATCATGGCTAGCGGGATCTGGTTGATATATTTTCCCGGTGCCAGTCATGTTCTTTTCAGCATCGGCGACATTGTCGTAACCTCCTGCTGCCTTCCCTGCCGCGACAGCGGAGAATATGGCGGCACCCAGAGCGGGGGTTTGGTCGCTTCGTGATATTTTCATCGGCCTGCCGGTTATGTCGGCGTATATTTGCATGAGCACAGGGCTCTTGGAAGCGAGGCCGCCGCAATTTACGACTTCTTTTATCGGAACGCCGTACTCCTCTATCCTGTCGATAATCTCGAGCGCGCCGAAGGCTGTCGCTTCAATGAGCGCGCGATATATTTCATGAGGCTGCGTGTGCAGGGTTTGTCCGAGAAGAAGTCCGGTGAGGCGCACGTCTACCAGTATCGTGCGGTTACCGTTGTTCCAATCGAGCGCAAGGAGTCCGGATTCACCGGGGCTCAAACGTGATGCAGCCTCGTTTAAAGCCGCAAACTTCTCATCCTGTGTCTTGCCGTATTTTTCAGGGACAAGGTTGTTCACAAACCAGAGAAATATGTCGCCGACAGCTGACTGGCCAGCCTCGATCCCATAGTATCCGTCCATTACAGATCCGTTGACAATCCCGCAGACACCCGGGATGTCTTTCATATTCTCGTGAGAAGGGGCTACCATGATATCGCACGTACTTGTACCCATGATCTTCACGAGTGTCCCAGGGGCGACACTGGCCCCGACAGCTCCCATATGGGCGTCAAAAGCCCCGACTGCCACTGCAACTTCTGAGGAGAGGCCGAGCTTAGCGGACCAATCTTTCGAGAGGAATCCAACTTGGTGATCGGCAGTAAACGCTTTCTCGTACAAACGCTTCCTGAGACTTTCGAGTCCAGGTGATAGTTTGCCGAGGAACTCCTCGTCGGGGAGTCCGTTCCAGTCTGGATTAAACATTGCCTTATGCCCTGCCGCACAAATGCTTCTCTTCATCTTGTCCGGCCGAAGTTCGCCAACCAGGTGCGCGGGGATCCAGTCGCAAATCTCTGCCCAACTGTACGCGGCATTGAACACATCAGGAGCTACGTTCTTGCAATGAAGTATTTTACTCCACCACCACTCTGATGAGTAGACCCCGCCTATCGTTGCCAGGTATTGCGGTCGCATCCTCGACGCGAGTGAAGTTATCTCTCGGGCTTCGTGATAGCTCGTGTGGTCTTTCCATAGCCAGACGTACGCTGCCTGATTTTCTCTGAACCGGGATTCGAAACAGAGCGGCTGTCCTTCGTCGGTAACCGGCATAGGGCTGCTGCCCGTAGTGTCAACTCCGATTCCGATGACGTTTGTGAGATTAAAAGTCGGATCGGCTTGCGAGGCTTTCTTCAGCGACTCAGTGATCGTAACCTCTATACCGCGTATATAATCCGCAGGGTTCTGCCTCGCGAGGTTCGGATCACTGGCGTCGATGATTACGCCGTCCTTCCCTGAGGGATAGGGGAACACGTGAGATGCCAGCTCTCTTCCATCTGATGTGTCGACGATCAGGGAGCGGCAGGAGTTTGTTCCAAAGTCTAGCCCGATTACGTAGTGCTTCATTTTGTCCTTTCAAAATCACCGGCCCGCATTGGGTTGGGACCGATCAACGCTTCATTCCTACTTTTGTGGAGGTGCCGATTTCTGTCTTGTCAAACTTTATTTAGGGACTGAGAATTTGTAAATAGTTGTGGTTTCGTATTTCTGTCCGGGGAGTAGAACCGTTGATGGGAACTTCGGATCATTTGGAGAATTTGGAAAATGCTGCGTCTCGAGTGCGAGGGCGGTTCTGAAGTTGTAGGCAACTCCTCCTTTTCCGATCTCTGAGCCGTCGAGGACGTTGCCGCTGTAGAATTGTATTCCCGGTTGGTCGGTATAAATGTCAAGCAACCGATTCGTCAGCGGGTCGTAGAGCTCAGCCGCCTTTCGGATCTCGCCGTGGTAATCGTTAAGCACCCAGTTGAGATCGTAGCCGTGACCGATTTTAAGCTGCGTGTTGTCCTCATTTATACGTGAACCAATGATAGTCAGCTTTCGGAAATCCATTGGAGTCCCGGCGACCGGAGCGATCTGGCCAGTAGGTATCTGTGTCGAGTCGACTGGAGTATAAAAGTCGGCATTGATCATCAGCTCCTCGTCGGTTATTGGTCTGCTCGGGTCTCCACTGAGATTGAAATAGCTATGGTTTGTCATGTTGATTACAGTTGGCTTATCAGTGGTAGCTGTGTAGTGAATCTTGAGTGAGTTGTCCCCTTCCAGAGTAAAGATGACCGTCGCCGTCACCGTGCCGGGGAAACCTTCTTCCCCGTCTTTGCTTACGTACGTCATCTTGACGGATGGTCCGTCTCTTGTTTCCATGGTGTCTGCAGTCCAGAGTCGCTTGTTGAAACCTTTTGTTCCCCCGTGGAGAGTATTCACGCCGTTATTTATCGGGAGATGGTAGACTTTCCCATCGAGGCTGAAAGTTCCTTTCGCGATGCGGTTTGCATAACGTCCTATAGTAGCGCCAAAGTACTGAGTCCCATTCAAGTACCCCTGAATACTGTCGTATCCGAAGACAACGTCGGCAAGTTTTCCGCCTTTGCCCGGTACGATAATCGACTGGATGGTCGCTCCGAAGTTTGTGATCTTCACGGTCATCCCGCTGTCATTTCTGAGTGTGTACAAGTAAGCCTCTCGTCCATCGGGTAATTTTCCGAAAGCTGTTTTCTCCATCATCTCTCCCGCCTTTGTGTTCAGACGACTGCATGCAGAAATCGTTGTCACGGCAACACCAAGAAAAAGAATCAATATGGTTTTCATAGTTATCCTCCCTGCGTTAGATACCAGATTTGTCTCGTGACTTTCGATATGATTAATCGGGATGCTGATTAGCATTTTTCCATGGGCGGAAGCCGATGAAATATATCAGCCCGACCACAATAAGGAGGATGCCCCACCAGATTCCGAAATGGAGATTCTCCAGAACCGTCGGTCTACCGAAGCTCGGGTTGTAAGCCTGATAAATATTGGCGCCTGTGACAATTATTCCATATAAGAGAAGAAGAGTCCCGATAAAAAACCAGATTGAGATACCTTTATTGTCAACCATTTTCTTTTCCTCCTACCAGAAGATGACGTTCAGTATGACAAGGACGGCGAAAACGACGCCGGCCCAAAAGATTGGCCGCTTGACTAGAGGTAAATGACCTTCTGACGGGATCTCCGTACAACCTCTTACAAGGCCGGTAAGCTCAGCTTCCGGTTTGGGTGTGGTCATATAGCTGACCACGATGGTGACGATGACGGTAACAAGCCAGCACCAGAGGGCTCTGTACATATCATCCGCCATAGGCTTTGCGTATTTCGAAAGCGCGATGATTCCGAGCGCGCTCGGCTGGAGTTTCACCCAGACATACATGCCGACGGAGGCGAGCGTTCCAGCCAGGAGTCCCCAAAATCCGCCAGGGCCTGTCGCTCTCTTCCAAAGCATGCCGAGAATAACAGTTCCGAAGAGAGGCGCGATGAAGAAGCTGAAGAGGGCTTGAACGTAATCCATTATGCTGGCGAATTGCTGCACAAGGTATGCGGTGCCGATGCTTATTATGACCCCTATTATGGTTGCCCATCTTCCCATCTTGACATAGTACTCGTCTGGTCTTTCTTTCTTGGCGAGCTTCATATGGATGGGGCGGTATATATCGTAAGTCCATACGGTTGAGAAGGCGGTCACGTTTCCCGCCATGCCGGACATGAAGCCTGCTATGAGCGCCGTTATTCCTAGACCGAGCAGTCCCGGTCCGGCGTATCTCGCGAGCATCAAAGGGAGCACCTCATTATAGCTGTTTCCGCCTGTCGCAATCGCCTGCTGCTGAGGAAGGAGTCCCGGCATGACTGCTAATCCGAGAAGTCCCGGAAGAATCACGATGAAAGGTACCATCATCTTGAATCCCGCGCCGATGATTGGAGCCATCTTCGCTGATCGTAGGTCCTTCGCCGACAGAAGCCTTTGGACGACGAGGAAGTCAGTTGTCCAATATCCGAACGAGATTACGAAACCAAGTCCGAAGACGATGCCTGTCCAGTGGATTCCCATCGGGTTGTCTTTGAATGACCCGAGAGTGCTCCAGAGGTGCGTGTAGTTGCCCGCGGGGAAGTTGGCGTGTATCTTTGACACCATCCCGGACCATCCTCCGGCTTCTATCAAGCCGAGCACAGGTATCACCAGGGCGCCGAGCCAGATTAACATGAACTGAAGTACCTCATTGAAGATCGCGGACAGAAGACCGCCGAGGACGACATAAAGCATGACGGTCAGCGACGAAACCCAAATACTGAAGTCGATGCTCCAGCCAAGGATTACTTTCATGACGAGCGCCATCGCGAACATGTTTATTCCGCTCATGAGAACTGTCATGAAAGCGAAGGAGACTCCCGAAAGCATGCTGGTCGATTCACCGTATCTTAATTTCAAATAGCCGGGTACTGAATGCGTTCTACTTATGTAGTAAAACGGCATCATCACGATCGCGAGGAATAGCATGGCTGGGATAGCGCCGATCCAGTACCAATGAGTCGCGAGAATGCCGTACTGATACGCCGAGGCGGCCCATCCCATCAGTTCGAGCGAACCTAAATTGGCCGCGACGAACGAGAGGCCCGCAACCCATGAACTCATTCTCCTTCCCGCTAAG
>JAJYOS010000480.1 GCA_021796055.1 Bacteroidota bacterium | reverse complement strand
GGTTGTTGTGTACCATGCCGAGCTGCCTGAGGTGTGGTAAAAATTATTGTTAAAACCAGTCCAGGCGTAGTAGGTATTATCCAGTGTCGAGTTACCGATTATACTGCTGTTTTTGCTGTTTCGGCTGTTCGCGCTCGTCGGGTTCACATTCTTATTACACCCGCTTAGTATGGATCCTCCAGAAAGTATTAAAAAAATAATAGAAGCCTCTTTCATATTGCATCCTAAGAGTGTTGCCTTTACGACATTTCTCCTCTCGTTTTTTTTATTTTCTGGAACTCATCCAAAACAGTGATGAACCGCGAGGAATGGAGATCATCTTCATATGGAGGCGTTTCCTACAGCGTCCAGCGCAATCCGAGATTAGCCGTCATTCCGTATGACTGCTCGCTGGTCGGAAATCCTGTCCCCTGGACCAATGATATATCCGGTTCTCCGTTCAGGTTGTTTGCCTGGAAGTAGGCCTCGAGACCAGGCCAGGGAAGCTTCTGGCTGACTAGAAGATCCCATCTGACGTACGCCGCCGTGTAGCTCCGGAGCTGAGGCCAGAAGTTTGTCCCGCTGTATACGCTTCTTTGATTAATCATTGAAACACGGGCAGAGAAACCTTCATAGTCGTAGCCGATGGTCAGATTAACGATGTCGCTCGGCTGATCGATCAATTTGTCAGTGTAGAAGGTGTCGATATAAGATTCGACGGGAGGATAGCCGGTTACCCTCGTAATAATGAACGGGTATTGAACTTTCGAAAAAATGTGTGTGTAGTTGATACTGAACACGAGCCCGGTCAACGGACCCGGCAAGTACCAGAAATGAGTCTGCCAATCCATTTCAACTCCCCAAAGATTCACGGGGCGAGGATTATTGATATTTGTTCCGTTAAGGGTATAACCTTGCGTGTAATTAGGCAGACCTGCGTAATTTGCCGGGTTCGTTATTGAGACCGCTCCCGTCGGGAAAATCAAATCGGTGATTCGCTTGTAGAAAGGATCGACAGTGAAGAGACCGATGGTGTTGTCGTAAGCCGACAACGCAAGATCGAAATTCTCCGAATGCGCCGGCTTCAAAAGGAAGTTGTTCCAATCTACCGTGCTGATGAAGACATCGATCCTCGGAGCGATCGCGCTGAAGTCCGGATAAGTCAGAGTGTTGGTGTAAGCTGCTCTTAAGTTCAGCCAGGAAAGCGGCTTATAACTAAGGTTGACGTCCGGGAGCCAGTATCCATGATATAGTGAGACAGTCGTGTCGGTATGTGGAAACGGCGACGGGTAGGTATTGTTCTGATAAGCCGCAAGTATTACGGTCCCTTTGTACGCCGTCTCGAGCCCCTGATACCTTACGCCGGGTATCAGAGTCAATTGCGGACCGATGTTGAGCGTCGTCATCACATAGGCGGCATTTTCATACTCGTTGCCCGAATAATTGCTGGCAATGTTGCCGTATTCATCGGGCGCATATACGGTGCCGCTAATCCACGGCTGTGTCTTCTGGTAACTTATCACCGTGTTCAACACCTGGGAAAGGAGACCTATGTTCGTCGGCGAGCCGTACATTTTGTACTGGCCGTTGAGGAAATCGCCGAAGGTAAGGCTGGGATCAAGGAACATCCCGATCGGGAATCGGTCGGTGCCGTTCGGGTTAAGGTTCCAGGGCGTTTGGGCCATCCAGGGAAATGCTGCAATGACATGTGATCTTGCAGCGTTAATTCCTCCTCCGTATATGCTTCCGCCTCCGTCAGAATAGTTGTAGGCTCTGTAGGTGACCTTGTAGCTGCCGCCGAACTGCAGCGAGCCGGTTATGAAGTTAGATATATTGAAGTCCCTCTTGATGTCGATCCCACCTCTCAAATTCCGTTGGTATGTGAAACTGCTGGCGGTACTGAGACCGCCCATGAAAGCGTTGTTGAGATCCACGTGCTGACCGGCCTCCTGTGCAATTGAAGTTGGATTAGCTGTCAGGGGGATGTTTCCAAGTCCCGCCTGGTATTGTGAGAACCCAATGCTCCAGTAACCGGGCTGGACGTTGTCGGTGTACAGGTGTGCGAGCTTAACATTGACATCGAAAGAGAGGAGCCTCTGCTTGAAATCCAGAACGTTTGCAATGACGTTCAGCGTCTGGGGATAATACCTGGCTCCGTAACCTATCGTCGAGCTGGTGATCCCATAACTCTGGCTGTAAGTTTCCGTTTGCTGGACGCCGCTGCTCAGAAAGTTCATCAGGTCCGCTTTGCCATTTCCCCAATGGTAATCGAGCACAAGCGTACCGTCATAAAGCTTTTTCGTTGTCGGCTGATACTGGAGGTTCAGGCTTGTCGCAATCATCTGTCCGGGATTCGAGTAGTTGGTAGGCTTCTGCAGATTGAATGACGCGCCGTAAGTATCTCCGGTGAGATTCAGTCTCTGAACGAGAGCCTGGGCGAGTATGCCAAACCTGTTGTGGAAGAATCTTTTTTCGATCGTCCCGGAGAACTTATAGTCACCGAGACTGTTCTGCAGATGGTCGTACCCGCCCTGTGCCAGGAGTTCGATTTTCGGCGCGCCATTCGGCGTCGGCTGCGCCTCTCTGATCTGGAAGTTGACAGTGCCTCCGAGGACAGCAGCATTCATGTCGGGCGTCACAGTCTTGTAGAGCTCGATTCCGCTGAGCATGTCTGATGATATCATACTCATATCGACCGCACGGTTTCCCGTTTGATTAGCCGGCATCGACACGCCATCGATCTCGATTCGATTGTACTTCGGCTGGAGTCCCCGGATTGCAACCATGGATCCCTCACCATATCCTCTCACGAGGAATACGCCTGGAAGCCTGCCGATCGATTCTGCCGCGTTCGCGTCCGGCAACTGCTGTATTCGGGCTGCGGAAACGACGTTCACTATGTTATGCGAAGCGAGCTGCTGGTTGATAGCCTCATTCTGGCCGGTAGCCTGGGCGGTGACCACGACCGCCCTTCCTTTAACCCCGACCGGTACAAGCGTTATGTCTTCGACGGTCTTCAGGCCCGGTCGAACCTGGACCTTGACCTGCCGCGTCTTATATCCGATATAAGTGACGCGGACAGTATATTCACCGGCCGGGATGTTTGTTATGTAGAAATCGCCGTTAAGACCCGTTGAAGCACCGAGGCTGGTTCCCTTTATCAACACGTTTGCACCCGGGAGCGGATCACCCGTTTGGGCATCAGTAACTTTCCCGGAAATCGCACCCGCTGACTGCCCCAGCACTAATTGCGGCATAATTGCAACTAGCAGGATAACAATCAAAGCAGTGAACCTGTTCATTAACATTTCCCTTCCTTTCTCATCGGTGAAAAAAATGCGAGAGTTATCGCACTTTTCTCACCGGAGTTGATGTTTGAATGGAGAATCCATGAGCTGGTAAAATGGGTCAGACATGATGACCCAGTAGTTAACTTACCGTAGCCAAGCTGAAAAGAAGCCCATGTCTTCGCCTCTCATGGCTTCTATATATTCTGTCGCACGTTCGACGGAGTAACCGTCATGAATTATCGTCGACAGGGCCATGGCGATCGCCCGTGGGTCGTCCCCCTGGACAAACGTGACGTTCCTGCCAACCATCGCACCACGAACGTTCGGCGCTGCGTTCATCGCGCTCGCAAAGGCATTGATGGTGTCCACCGGAGATTCCTTTGCCGGCCCACCAAGCAGGAGTATCGGAAGCGTTGTTGCCCGCGCTATTCTCTCGAAATTTTCATTATATGAAATCTTCAGCCAGATATTCAGCGAGGTTTCGCCTAACGCCGAAGCAGCTCCGACATCCCTCACGAGTGTCTCCATGTCCGTCTTAAAAACATAATTCTTTTCCCTGCTTTCCACAGTAACAGGCTCAATGAAGGCGTATAAACCTAAACGGCTTAGCTGCGTTATCGCATCTGCACATTCGCGTATCGTAACCAGCGAGCCGTGATCTGACGGATCGAGCCGGTACATCATCTTGCCTCCGTCAAGGTTCATCCTCTTCAGGCTCTCCGGCGTGTAGGAAGTGAACACATCTTCCATCTCGTACAGCGAGCCCGCGTGGCCGCCTCTGTTCATGCAACCCACCAGGACTTTCTCGTCCAGGAAACTCCTGCCGGTTTTCTTCTTATAAAGGTAATCGACTATGATGATGTCTTCGATCATATCAGTCGTTGCCATCACGCCGTCAAACTCGTCGTCGGTGATCACGCGCAGCACGCGGCCGAGATATTCGTAACGGTCCCCCATCCCTATCGGGTCGTTCCTCAGCGCCGTGACCCTTCTGCCCGGATGGTCCGCGGCTAGTATGATAAGTTTGCCGTCACGCGTGAGCTTCTTCCGCCTTTTCCTCTTCTCTGCGTGCTCGAGAATAGCTTCTCGGTGATCCACTCTCGCATCCGTTATCTGATAGAATAAGTTGCGCGGGAAAAATTCTTCAACTTTGAAATCAAATTGGTTGGGCTTATAACCCATGCTGTTTCTCCATAGTGCCTTTTGTTTTTACAATTGTTCTTCAGATAAATGCGATAAATCGTGAGCACATCGTCATACCGGAAGCTCTCCACGAAACGGGGATGAACCGGTCGCGTCCGCCGTCAAAGGAATATCGTTCAACTCAGGCGGGGTCGATTGAGAACCGGTATATCGTGGTTTGTTTGTAAGCGTCGCCGGGCATGAGAGCGGTGGACGGGAATTTCTCCACGTTCGGTGAATTTGGGAAATGCTGGCACTCGAGACAAAGACCGGATCTCTCCCTGTAATAAGCGCCGCCCTTTCCTTTGAGCGAACCGTCGAGGTAATTTCCCGAGTAGAACTGGAGGCCGGGTTGATCAGTGAAGATCTCCAGTACTCTGCCGCTCGCCGGTTCGTATAGCGTCGCGGCTTCACGGACATCGCCCGTGTAGTTGTTCAGAACCCAGTTCTTGTCGTAGCCTTTGCACTGCGTCAATTGCTCGTATTCTTCCCCGATCCTGTCACCGATCACGTTGAATTTCCTGAAATCCATCGGAGTGCCGGAGACATCTGCTATCTCGCCGGTCGGCAGAGATGCGCCGTCGGTCGGAGTGAAGCTGTCTGCATTTATATAAAGTACATGGTTCAGTATCGAGTTCGCTCCCGATCCGGTCAGGTTGAAATATCCATGGTTGGTCAGGTTGATGACCGTAGGTCTGTCGGATGTCGCGACGTACTCGATCATCAATTCATTCTTACTGGTCAAGGTGTACATCACCTTCACTTCCATAGTTCCGGGGAATCCTTCGTCTCCATCGGGACTCGTGAGTATGAACTCGACGGCAGGGTCTCCCTTTTCTTCAACAACTCTGGCCTTCCAGAATTTCTTATCGAAGCCGACTGTACCGCCGTGAAGAAGATTTCCCTTGCTGTTCGTGGTAACCTGGTACTCTTTCCCATCGAGTATAAACTTTCCGCCTGCGATCCTGTTTGCAAATCGTCCGACAGTGGCACCCAGGTAGAATCGCGCGCCGACATAGTTTGCGGGATTTTCATGCCCGAGGACCACATCCGCTATATTTCCGTCACGATCGGGAACTTCGATCCTGGCTATCGCTGCGCCGTAGTTGAGGACC
>JAJYOS010000479.1 GCA_021796055.1 Bacteroidota bacterium | reverse complement strand
AAAATTTTGGATGCGGGCATCCGGATCGAAGGTAGTCTTCTTGGCAATGACGTAGAGATCGTCCGTACGGACGGTAAGCCGAGAGTTCAGCGCTTCATAATCGGTGACCAGAGCCGCGTCGAGGTGGCTTAAGGAAAGGAGAGAACATCAATGGAATTCAAGACCATCATCTACCAGAAGGCGGGCCATGCGGCAGTTGTAACGGTCAATCGTCCGAACAAGCTGAATGCGCTTGACGCCGATGTAATACAGGAGTTGGATTCCGCTCTCGATTTGGCAGAGCCCGATAAGGACGTCGCCGCGGTCATAATCACAGGCGCCGGCGACAAAGCTTTCGTTGCAGGTGCCGACGTAGCCAGGATCAGGGATCTCACGGTAATTACCGCCAAGGATTTCTCCGAGAGAGGACAGGCGCTCTTCAACAGGATAGAGAAGTTTAAGAAGCCGGTGATTGCCGCCGTCAACGGATACGCACTCGGAGGCGGAGCAGAGCTTGCCTGGGCATGCCACATCCGAATTTCATCCAGGGGAGCAATTTTCGGCCAGCCGGAAGTGAACCTTGGTATAATTCCTGGATACGGTGGTACTCAGAGACTTGCGAGACTCGCGGGACGTGGGATTGCCGCCGAACTCATAATTACCGGTGAGCAGATCGACGCGACCAGGGCCTACGAATTGGGCCTTGTCAACAGGGTGGTCGAGCAGGCGGAGTTGATCCCCACGGCTCAGAAAATGGCAGAATCCATCGCCCAGAGGGGTCCCATTGCCGTCCGCCTTGCGTTGCAGGCGATAGATGCGTCTGTCCAGCTTCCCCAGGACGAAGGGATGAAAATAGAGGCTCAACTCTTTGCGCTTTCATGCGGAACCGCAGACCAGAAGGAAGGTGTCGCCGCGTTCCTCGAAAAGCGCAAGCCGGTCTGGAAAGGGGCCTGATTTTTTCCCGGGCAACTACACTCTTTCATAACCCTGTGCATTTTCATAAATTGTGTGTACGATGATGAATAGCGCTGGGAAGAGAGTGGTTGTTGCTATGAGCGGAGGTGTGGACTCATCCGTCGCAGCAGTACTGATGGTTGAGCAGGGTTACGATGTCATCGGGGTAACAATGAAGACTTATGATTACGAAGACGTCGGGGGAAATGATAACCGCGACTCGAGTTGCTGTTCAATTGACGGAATCAATATGGCACGCAGCGTCGCAGGCAAATTCGGCTTTCCGCATTATGTGTTCGACTTCAGCGAGAGGTTCAGGAAAGAAGTAATCGATGAGTTCGTCGGGGAATACATCGCTGGCCGCACTCCCAACCCGTGTGTCATATGCAACAGGAAAATAAAGTGGGAATATCTTCTGGAGAAGGCCGACGGCCTTGGTGCGGACTTCATTTGCACTGGACATTATGCCGGAGTGAGGTTCGATCGGGATCTCGGTCGTTATGTGCTCTCTCGCGGCAAGGATGCGGGCAAAGATCAGTCATATGCCCTTTACGGTTTGACGCAGGCGAGTCTGAGCAGAACGATCTTTCCGCTCACTGAAATATCGAAGCCGGAAGTCCGCGAACTCGCTCTGAAGTACGGCGTGGCGAGCGCGATGAAACCGGAAAGCTATGAAATATGCTTCGTCGCCGACAACAATTACGGGCGTTTCCTCCGCGACTCCGTGCCCGGCCTGGGAGACGAGATTGACGGGGGGAGCATCTTATTTGACGGCAAAGAAATCGGAAAGCATCGCGGCTACGCTTTCTACACAATTGGCCAGAGGAAAGGACTCGGCGTGAGCAACGAGAAACCGCTATACGTCAAGAAGATTGACGTGGCTCACAACATCGTGGAAGTAGATGTCGAGGAGAAGCTATATTTCAGAACACTCATGGCAGAACGTTTAAATATTGTGAAATACCCGCGCGTTCCTCAGGGAAAGAAGTTTAGAGCAAAGATCAGGTACAAAGACGGCGGGGCAGATTGTATTGTCAGACAGACTTCAGAGGACAGCATGGAGGTCGAGTTCACCTCTCCCCGGAGGGCGATTACGCCCGGACAGAGCGTCGTGATTTACGAAAATGACGACGTGGTTGCCGGCGGTATAATTTCCAAAATATTGGATTGATATGGCCAGATATCTGGTATTGATTGCCGACGACGACGATTCTCAAAGGAACGCTCAGAAACTCGTATTCGCCGAAGTAGCTAAGGCGTTGGGTGCCGAGCTGAAGATCGATGAATCGACCGACAGCCTCGAGACCAGGAAATGTCTTGAGGCGAAGGGATACGATCTTATCATAATGGATAATGAGTTCAAGGACGATTCAGCCCCCGGACATCTGCCGGGGATTGCTCTTCTGCAGTTGATGCGAAAAGGCGGACCAAACGTCAACACTCCTGCGGTGTTCTGCACCGGTGATCCGTACGACACACTGAAGCCTATGGCGGAGAAATACAACTCGGTCTATTATCCCAAGGCAAAGGCTGATGCGGATGATATGACCCGTTTGTACACGCAGCTCCTGAAGCGGCCGCATTAGGCACCCACCTCAATAATTCCCGAAGTCTTCTTTCTCGTTGCCGATTCAAGATTGGGGACGAACGGGGTTTGCCGATTATCAGGTGGGATGAACGAAGCGGATCAGACTCTGCGGGGTTTTTCTATGACTACTACGACGTGCTGGGCTTTGCGAACAATGGCTATCAGCGGCAAGTCGAACAAACGCCACAGCAGCAAAGGGAGATTCCGGAACACTCTGGGCGCGCGGGCCACCGCCAGGATTTTGCTTCCGAATATGTACGATCTTTTTCGCGCCGCAACCGGGAAATAGGACAGTAGAATATTCTCGTCGAAACTGTGGAGATGTGCGTTCCATGGGGTCGGCTGATTGCAGTGTATGCAGAGCGTGTACCTTATTTTCTCCTTGTACGGTGTTGATACCACGGCCCGCCCGCCGGGTTTGAGCACCCGCCATATCTCTCCGGCGGCAGATGCGGGATCATTCAGGTGTTCGACGATCTCAGATGCAATTACCAGGTCGACCGATTCATCTCTGAAAGGCAATATGTGTGCATCTGCCATCACCGACCCTGTACTTTCCGCCTTCAGCGCCGCAAGGTTCTTCGGGGAGAGGTCCACAAAAAAAATATTGTCGTGGGGAACCGACGCCGCCCAGCCGCTTCCGCTTCCGATGTCCAGAACGGTGCGTGCTTTGCCCGCCAATGCGAGTATGAATCTCCTCAGGAGTCTTTCGTAGGCTTGTCCCGCCGGGTTTTCATTTGTGAAATAGTCGAAGTGTTCCGCGTCGGCGCGGTAGTGACCGATGTAATCAGAGCAGCGGTTCACTTCGGCGAATCCGCCGCTTGCGCGGCAAAAACTTCGTAAGCTCCACGGTCGAAGAGCACAAAGGTGATGCGCTTCAGTGTTTTCGATCCGGCCAGGAATTTCCGAACCGCTCCCGTCATTATCTGTGCGGCTTCGGAAACCGGAAATCCACCGACACCTGTTCCGAGAGCGGGGAAGGCTAATGATCGGATCCCGTTCGATTCGGCAATCCGGAGGGATGAGCGCGTCGCATTAAGTATCTTATCCGCGTCCGTTGCGAGATCTTGTCCCATCACTGCCGCGTGAACGACATGCTTCGCTTTGAGCGTTCCGCCGCCTGTAATTACAGCCTCCCCGACAGGTTTCGGTCCAAGTTTCACGGCTTCCTGTTCGATCACCTGTCCGCCCCTTCGCTTGATGGCGCCGGCTACCCCGCCTCCCATCCAGAAGTGGTTGTTTGCGGCATTCACGATCCCATCGCCGTCGTAATCCGTGATATCACCCTGTATTACCTCTATCGTCTTATCCCCGAGCCTTACAACCATCTCACTTCTTCTGCTTCAAAGGAAGCGTAACGGTCATTGTGGTTCCCCTGCCCAATTGCGTTTCGATATCTATTTGTCCCTTGTGATCGTCGATGATCTTCTTGACGATGGCCATGCCGAGCCCAGTACCGTGCTTCTTGCCGAACGTCACGAATGGTTCGAAAATTTTTCTTCGTATCTCATCGGGTATACCGCTTCCGGTATCCTGAAGCTCGATTACGAGATTATCCCGGTCGGCCCGTGCCCGCACCCAAAACTTGCCTCCGTTGGGCATTGCGTCACCGGCATTGCCCGCGATGTTAAGGATTACCCTGGTCATCTTTTCGGCGTCGATCTCGACCTCGCCGGGATAATCGTTCTTCACCGAGAGCTCAACGTTCTTCTTTTCGAGATCCTTCTCCAGAAAAAGTATGACTCCGGAAAGGAATTCGTCGAATTTCACCGGCTGCAGGTTCAGCTGGGTTACACCTCGGGAAAAATCCAGAACTTCCTGCGCCATGTTCACAAGTCGGTCTATCTGTTTGATTATCTGGTCGACGAGATCTGCGGCCTCCTCATTGCCGGCCTTCTTTTTCAAAACCTGGGCGTAGATTCTGATAGTGGACATAGGGTTCTTGATATCGTGCACGATCGTGCCTGCCATCCTGCCGACCGCTGAAAGTCGCTCGCTCTGCACCATTTGTAGTGCAATCCTTGAGTTCTCTATCGCAATAGCGGCGTTGACGGAGAACGCCTTGAGGAAACTTTCGTCTTCTGAGTCGAAATCGAACGTGCCGTGCTTCTTGTTGATGAGCTGGAAAACGCCGATTATTTTATTCTCTCTGTTGCGCATCGGCATACAGAGGATATTCTTCGTCTTGAATCCGGACCTCTTGTCGAACTCCGGATTGAATCTCTTGTCTCTGTAAACATCCGTGATATTTACGGTCTCTCCGGTTTTTGCCACGTAGCCCGATATCCCTTTGCCTAACGGCTGTCGTATTTCACTTATCTCTTTACCGGCTATTATTCGCGACCAGATCTCATTGGTGTTCTCATCCACAAGATAAATTGTTCCGCGCTCCGCAAACGTTATTCTAATCGCCTCCTGGAGTATGAGTTGCAGGAGCCTGTCGAGCTCCAGTGTGCTATTGACGGTCTGCGTTGCCTCAACAATTGCATTCAGCCGCGCGATTTCTTTCTGGCTGAACATGCGCTGGATTTCTATCTGGTTCTTCAGCGCGTCGTTCGAAGTGCGGAGTCTGTCGGAGAGCGCCTTTGCGATGTTCCAGGAGATCCTGGGGTACTTCTGAAGCATCGAGAGGATAAAAGTTCGCTCAAAAGAGATAACCGTCGACTTGCGGGTTGTCACCGCTGAAGCCGAGTTTCTCCTCCCGTTCATTGCGGCGAGCTCGCCGAAGAAATCGCCTTTCCGGAAAGTCTCGAGTGCCTCCCTTTTTTCGTCGATTTCTTTCCGAATCTCTACTTCGCCGGACTTGAGTATGTACAGCCGATTGCCCTTCTGACCTTCAAGCAGGAGGGCAGTGCCGGCCGGCACAACCTCTTCTTTCGCATTCTTGAGGAGATTGGAAACTTCAGATGGCTTCAGTCCTTCAAATAACGAATACATCTTTCCTTTCATGATTCGCAAGAAAAGTTAATTTAAGCGGCATAGATACGCAACAAACTAGATCAACGTCCCGCTGAAAACCGGATTCCATGCCGGCCGGGAATCCCCCGCGGGAAGCCGGACGCGC
>JAJYOS010000478.1 GCA_021796055.1 Bacteroidota bacterium | reverse complement strand
TTCGCAGCATATCTCCCCTTCGGGGAAAGTTCCTTGCGTGGTGGATTCCCACGGTGCGGATCCGGTGCCCGAGAATGACAGTCATGGAGAGTACATTTATGCCGTGATGCAGTATTTTGACTTCACCCGGGACACGACGTGGCTGCGGGAGAAGTTCAAGTCGGTGATGAAAGTTGTCCGTTACATCGAGTCGCTCCGCCGCCAGGAAATGACCGGCAAATATCGCACCGGCACTCCGGAGCAGCGCGCGTGTTACGGGCTGGTACCCGCCTCGATAAGCCACGAAGGTTATTCCAATCATCCTGAGCATTCGTACTGGGACGATTTTTTCGTGTTGCTTGGCCTGAAAGACGCCACGACAATGGCGCGCATTCTCGGAGAGAAGACGCTTGAGAAGGAATTCGCCTCACAGCGAGACGACTTCAGGAAATGTCTCTATTCATCCATGCGTCTCGCGATGAAGGGTATGCACATCGATTACATCCCCGGCTGCGTCGAGCTCGGTGATTTCGACGCAACTTCAACTACGATCGGCATCGATCCTGTCGGCGAACTTGACAGCATCCCCGAGCCGCAGCTCAGAAATACATTCGAGAAGTATTATAAGTATTTCGAGGCTCGTAAGGACGACCTTGCTGATTGGGACGCTTACACGCCGTACGAGACGAGAATAATCGGAACTTTTGTTTATCTCGGCGAAAAGCGGAGAGCGCTCGAACTGACGAATTTCTTCATGGATGACAGGCGGCCGCTGAACTGGAACGAATGGCCCGAAGTTATTTGGAGAGACCGCGACACGCCTAAGTTCATCGGCGATATGCCTCACGCGTGGGTAGGCTCGGACTTCGTCCGTTCGGTACGTGCCATGTTTGCATACGAGCGTGAGGACGATTCGGCGCTTGTCGTAGGCGCCGGAATACCGGAAGATTGGGTGAGCGACACGAACAGGGTTTCCGTTACAGGCCTGCCGACGTATTGGGGAAAACTGAATTACGCCGTCGGTACTCGGAAGGGTGTCGTCGTATATTCATTATCCGGAGATATCGATTTCCGACAGTGTCATCTCGTAGTCGAGTCTCCATTGGATAAACCGATAAAGAAGGGTTTGATAGACGGTGTTCCCGTCCCTGTCAATGACGGGCGGAGTGTGGAAGTGAGGAAATTACCTGCTAGATTGGAGATGAAGTACTGATGATCAGAATTTTTTCTCTCCTTCTTCTCGCATTTCTCATCGTCTCATGCTCCGCATCTCCAGGTGCGAAGAAGATTGTCAGGTTCTGGGCAATGGGATTTGAAGGGGAAGAAGTCGGTCCGCTCGTGCGGCAGTTCGAGCGTCAGAATCCCGGCATCCACGTCGATCTTCAGGTGATTCCGTGGACTTCAGCACATGACAAGCTTCTCACCGCGTTCGCCGGAAACGCACTACCCGATATGTGCCAGCTTGGGAATACGTGGATCCCGGAGCTTCACGCCGTCAATGCACTTCAACCGCTTGATTCGCTCATCGATTCCTCCAATGGCGTGAATCCTGACGAATATTTCAGCGGCATATGGGAAACCAACAGAATCGGGAACAGGACCTACGGAATTCCCTGGTACGTCGACACGAGGGTGCTTTTTTACAGGAAGGACATGCTGAACGCGGTCGGGATGCACCACCCTCCGGAGAACTGGAACCAGCTCCTCGAGGCTGCTAAGCTCTTGACTGACTATTCGACGAAGTTGAACAACCGGAAGTGTTACGGCATTTACCTTCCTGTCAATCCGAGTTTCGAATTCGACGAGATATTTTTTGCATGGCAAAATGACGGCACCATACTCAAAGACGACGATTGCTATTCGAACGTGACCTCCTCGAACGACAGCGCGGCGTTCGATTACTACCTGAACTTCTTCAAGCGCGGTTACGCACCGACCGAATCCAACGCGACTACGAACCTTTACCAGGCGTTTGCCTCGGGGTTCGTCTGTATGTTCATCAGCGGACCGTGGAACATAGACCAGCTGCGGAACAGGGTCCCGTACTTGAACGGCAGGTGGGCAGTGGCGCCGCTGCCCATGAACAAGAACCGGGCAGCAAACGCTGGCGGAAGCAGCCTCGTTATATTCCGCGATTCAAAGGTGAAGAAGGAGGCGTGGAAGCTCATCGAGTTCCTGTCGCGTCCCAAGAACCAGCTCCAATTCTACAAGACCACCTACGACCTCCCCGCCGTGAAGAGCACATGGAAAGACTCCACGCTTCTCGGGAACCCGATGGTGGCGGCCTTCTACGAGCAGCTTGAAGCCGCGAGGCCTTTCCCGCGCATACCGGAGTGGGAGCAGGTCACAGGGAAAATGGGAGAATGGATCGAGACGGTTGTCTGGGAAAGGAACACGCTCTCACAGGCGATCAGGGGCATGGACTCCGACATAAACAGGATACTTGAAAAAAGACGCTGGCTCAGGAGAACCGGCAGGATGTTCGAATAGCAAATGGACAGGAGAAAGAGCGCGGGTTCGGCAGTCGGAGGAAAGAGGCTGTCGGCGAGGACAGCGGTTCCTTACCTGTTCATTGCGCCTTCGCTGGTCCTGTTGACGATTTTCTTTGCCATTCCTGTCGTCATTGCATTCCTGATGAGCTTCACCGACTTTGACATCTATTCGCTGGCGAATCTCAGCTTCGCCCGCTTTGTTGGATTCCGGAATTACGCAAATCTCTATTCGGATCCGCTCTTCTGGAAGGCGATGTTCAACACTTTTTACTTCCTGGTTGTCGGGGCGCCGCTTACCATCCTGGTCGCGCTCACCGCGGCGGTACTCCTTAACTCAAAGCTCGTACGTTTCAAGTCGGTCCTCCGTGTCGGATATTTCGCCCCGGTTGTCGCGACGTTAGTGGCAGTGTCTGTTGTGTGGAAGTACATCTACGATCCGCATTTCGGTCTTCTGAATTACGTGCTCAGTTTCATCGGAGTCTCACCGCATGATTGGCTCAGCAATCCGTTCTGGGCGATGCCTGCAATCATACTCTTCGCCGTGTGGAAGAATTTCGGTTACACGATGATGATCTTTCTCGCAGGTTTGCAGACGATCCCCGAAGCTCTTTATGAGGCTGCGGAAATTGACGGCGCGGGGCCTTTCCAGAGATTCTGGAAGATTACGGTGCCGATGCTGGCGCCGACGACGCTTTTTGTCACCGTGGTAACCCTGATAGGATATCTGCAGCTCTTCGCGGAACCTTACATAATGACCGGCGGCGGCCCGGTCGATTCCACCCTGTCCATCGTACTCATGATGTACCGGCAGGGATTCCGCTACTGGCAGATGGGATATGCCGCGTCGATCGCCTTCGTTCTCGCGGCGGTGATTTTCATACTGACGATGATCGAAATGAAAATTCAGGGGGAGGCCAGGGCGGCATGAAGAGGAGAGGAATAAAGTCTTTTACGTTGACCGCCGCTCTTGCGGTCGTGGCATTGGTCGTACTCATACCGTTTTTCTGGATGATTACGACTTCGTTCATGAAGAGCGGGGAGTCGTTCGCGTATCCGCCGGTATTCTGGCCGAAGAGGTTCACTCTCGAGCAGTACACAATTCTCTTCAAGAGACTCCATTTCCTGAGAGACTTCCTGAACAGTTTCGCCGTCGCGAGCCTTATGACGATTTGCAGCCTCTTCATCAATTCACTCGCCGGATTTGCGTTTGCAAAATACACCTTCAAAGGGAGGAAATTCATCTTCACATCGTTCCTTGCCACGATGGTTATCCCGGCGCAGGTGGGCATGCTCCCGGTCTTCCTGATCCTCAGGCAGCTGGGGATGCTGAACACCTACTGGGGACTAATATTGCCCGGTGCGGTCAGCGCCTTCAGCATATTCTTCTTCAGGCAGTATATGTCGACGATTCCCACCGATCTGATAGATTCGGCCAGGATCGACGGGTGCGGTGACTTCAGGATTTACTGGCAGATAATGCTGCCGCTTGCCAGGCCGGCCCTCGTCACACTCGGCATCTTCACTTTTCTCGGCACATGGAACGACTTCATGTGGCCTCTGATCGTCCTGAACAGAGATACGATGTACACGCTACCGGTTGCACTTGCGAACCTCATGGGCGAACACGCCCCCGACACCGAGCTCATGATGGCCGGCTCAGTTGTTACCGTAATCCCGATAATGATACTCTTCCTCGCGCTGCAGAAGAGCTATATGAGCGGACTCATCGCTGGAAGCTTGAAGGAATGAATTCCAAGATGAAAATCGACGGCAGGTTCGTTGTAAATCTGAATGGAAGCTGGGAGATTGAACCGGGAGTGAAGGACCTTCCGCCGGTAAAATTCACTCATCATATCGAAGTGCCTTCGCTTGTCGATTGCGCGGAACCGTCCTACGACTGGGAGATGTACGACTATCATTGGTATCGCAGGACCTTTTTTGCAGAGGATAATTGGAAAGGGAGTCCGGCGTTCCTCAGGTTAGAACAAAGCATGTACGGAAGTGAAGTTTGGGTAAATGGAAACTTCGCAGGCGGATCGATCTTATGCTATACTTCCCAGGAATACAGAGTGGATGGACTGCTCAGGTACGGCAGCACAAACGAGGTGGTGGTTAAAGTCGGACAGAGGAAGAATCTTCCGCATGAGAGCGCGGTCGGCAGGGATCAGGAGAGTATCTCGTTCATTCCCGGGATATGGGGCGATGTGAAGCTGGTGTACACCGGGAGGGTCCGTGTGAAACTCGTACAAACTCTGCCGAACCTCAGGGAGTCATGTCTGGATGTGAACATATGGGTTGAGAACCTCGCGAGCGACTTTCAGGAGGTCGTCTTGTCCGGACAGGTAAGCGAGAAGGTCACCGGCGACATCTCCCCGGAGGACGCGTCCACAAGATTGGGTTTGGCTCCCGCCTCTGAGTCAAAGGCGTCGCTTCGCATTCCCATGCGAAATGTTAAGCTTTGGTCACCCGACTCACCGTTTCTGTATGTATTCAGCGCGACTCTGAACGAGCCCGACGGCGCGTTGATCGATGAAGAGCGGGTCGTCTTCGGTATGAGGGAATTCTCAATCGAAGGTCCCGATTTTCTCCTCAACGGAAAGAAAATATTTCTGAAGGGGAGCAACATCGCCTTCCACCGTTTCCTTTCAGACAGCGATAGGCACATGCTTCCCTGGAACAGGGACTGGGTAAGAAGACTCCTGGTAGATATTCCGAAAGAACACAACTTCAATTTCTTCCGGGCTCACCTCGGCCACATGTACAACAGATGGTACGATATTGCCGACGAGGGAGGAATCATGCTGCAGGACGAGTGGCAGTTCTGGGGAACGACCGGCACGAAGGAGCAGATTACAAGAGAATTCACAGATTGGCTGGAAGACAACTGGAATCACCCGAGCATAGTAATCTGGGATGCGTTGAATGAGTCGTCCGACGATGTCGTTCAGCATGAAATCATTCCCGGGATGAAGAAGCTCGATCCGACCCGACCCTGGGAGTCGCACGATTTCTCCGAAGACCATCCCTATATCTATTCACTGGGCCCGGTTCTCGTCAACCGCAAGTTTGGGTATACCAGATCTCTGGATGAAATAGAAGACTCGCGTCGCCCGTCCC
>JAJYOS010000477.1 GCA_021796055.1 Bacteroidota bacterium | reverse complement strand
TGGGGGCGTTGACGATTTACTCCGAAGAACCTGATCCTTTTACAGAAGATGAAAGACGGCTGCTGACCGAATTGGCGGATGTTCTCGCTCACGGCATAAAGGTGATTCGTCTTAGAGGCGAACGGGTAATGATCGAACAAGAGTTGCGTGCATCTGAGGCAAATGCGAACGCCCTGGTAAGGTATGCCCCCGCCGCAATCTACGAGATTGACTTCGAACAGCGGCGTTTCATCAGCGTCAACGATGCGATGATACACATGCTTGGCTATAGCCGGGAGGAATTGCTATCGATGGATCCATCCGACCTTCTCGACGAGGAAAGCCGTGCTCGCTTTGCCGAAAGGATAAGGAAGCAATTGGCGGGAGAGAATATCGACGAGTCCGTCGAGTATCGCGCATTTCGGAAAGATGGGATGGAGATGCACGGACTGTTGAATGTATCGCTGACACCATCGACCGATGGCGCGCACAGGGCTCTTGTCGTGGCTTATGACATAACCGAAAAGAAAAAGAACGAGGAGATACTCCGGCAGAGTCGGGAGAATTACCGGCAGCTTGTCGAAAAATCCGGCAGCATCATACTCCGCGTCGACAAAGATATGCGTGTCACTTTCGTTAACGATTTTGGTCTTAAGTTTTTCGGCTACGCGACTGACGAGCTTATCGGAAAGCGAGCTGTCGGGACTATAATCCCTGAGCGGACAGACAGCGGGTTCGACGCCGCCTCAATGGCCGAAGATATATTGCGTCACCCCGAAATTTATGCGACCAACGTGCACCAGAATATTTGTAAAGATGGAAGTTTGGTATGGGTTTCATGGGCGAATAGCCCAATCTATGATGACGAAGGAAATCTTCTGGAGATTCTTTCGATCGGCAACGACCTATCTAAGCAGAAGGAGGCAGAGGAGGCACTGAGAAAGAGCGAGTCGAGGTTCCGGCTCCTTTCAGAGATCGGGCGCGAGCTCCTCGCGTCTGACAATCCTCAGGATATCGTGAAGAGCCTTTGTACCGAGATTATGAACTTTCTTGATTGCCAGGCGTTCTTCAATTACCTCGTCGACGATTCAGGAGTGAGGCTTGAGCTGAACGCGTACTCCGGGATTTCGGATGAGGAAGCTGATAAGATCAAGCGGCTGGATTTCGGTATTGCTGTTTGCAGCACCGTTGCCAGTGGAGGCAGTCGCATAATCGCGGAAGACGTTCAGAATAGTCGCGATCATTTAACTGATTTGGTAAGTTCTTTCGGGATACACGCGTACTGTTCTCATCCGCTCAAGGCTCAGGGGAAAATCCTTGGCACGCTTTCTTTCGGATCGAGAAAACGGCCTCGGTTTACTCAAGACGAAATCGAGCTAATGCGTACCGTAGCCGACCAGGTCGCGCTTGCCATGCAGCGGGTGAAATCCGAAAATGAGTTGATTCGTCATAGGGAACATCTTGAGGAACTCGTCGCCGAACAGACCAACGAGATTAGATCCGCTAATGAGTATAACCGTGGCCTGATCGAATGCAGTCTCGACCCGATTGTTACCATCAGCGCGGATGGGAAAGTAACTGATTCAAACAGAGCTGTAGAACTAGTAACCGGAGTTTCGCGAAAACAGCACATCGGAAGCAATTTCGCGGAATATTTCACGGAGCCAGACAAAGCCGAGGAAGGATATAAGCGCGTGCTTAAGGATGGTATAATACGCGACTACCCTCTGACAATCCGCCATGTGTCCGGGAGAACCACGGATGTACTGTACAACGCCACAGTTTACAGGAATGATGAAGGAAAAATCCAGGGAGTATTCGCGGCGGCAAGAGACGTAACTGAAATTCGTAAAGTGCAGGATGAGCAGCGTCGGTTGATCGCCGAACTCGCCAGGTCCAACACCGATCTCGAACAATTTGCCTATGTCGCCTCGCACGATCTTCAGGAACCGCTCCGAATGATTTCGAGTTACACGCAGCTTCTGGCTCGCAGATACAAGGATAAATTGGATTCGGACGCAAACGAGTTTATAGGATTTGCCGTGGACGGGGCGCTAAGGCTGCAAGCTCTCATCAACAGCCTCCTTATGTACTCTCGTGTCGGGAGGAAGGGCAACCCTTTCGCGGACGTGGACTGTCATGGCGTGGTAGCAGAGGCAATCGCGAACCTGAAGGCGGCCGTGGAAGAAAGCGGGGCGTCGATCTCTGCGGATAATCTCCCTGTTGTCTATGGCGATGAGATGCAGCTGGTGCAACTTTTTCAAAATCTTATAAGTAATTCCATCAAATTCCGGGGCGATGAGAATCCGCAAATTATAATTTCTGCCGAAAGAGGTGACTCACAGTGGGTGTTTAGCGTAGCCGACAACGGCATAGGGATTGAACCGCAATATCATGACAGGATCTTCGTAATATTTCAGAGATTAAATCCCCGTGAAAAATATGCCGGCACGGGGATGGGACTTGCTATATGTAAGAAAATCGTCGAGCGGCACGGTGGCAGAATTTGGTTTGAATCGGTGCCGGGACTGGGGACAACATTTTTCTTCACTATCCCAATATCGAAGGAGTAAGGTATGATTGAATCGGCGCTTAGACCTGCCAGAATTCTCCTCGTCGAAGACAATCCGGGAGATGTAAGATTGACTATGGAAGCCCTGAAAGAGGGTAGAATCATGAATGAGCTTTTCGTGGTCAACGACGGAGTCGAAGCGATCGATTTTTTGCGACGCAGGGGGACGCACGCGGAATCCGGCCGCCCGGATTTGATTCTGCTGGATCTCAATCTCCCGAAGAAAAACGGAAGGGAGGTCCTGGCGGAAATTAAATCAGACGAATCTTTGAGACGTATCCCGGTGGTGATACTTACGGTGTCGAGGGCCGAAGAAGATATTCTGAAATCTTACGACCTCCACGCGAATTGCTACATTTCGAAGCCGATCGATTTTGACCAGTTCACGAAGGTCGTACGCACCATAGAGAATTTCTGGTTCAGCATCGTATTGCTTCCTTCCGAACGGAGTCAAGGATGAAAGAAAGTCTTTCCGCGATTTGCTTGAAGCGCTATTCGATTAACCGTTACGGGACCTCAGGTCGGTGATATGCCTGGTGATATTATCAGAATCCTCACAGTAGAAGATAATCCCGGAGACGCGCGACTCATAGAGATCATGATGAAAGACGCGGGCGCTCCTGATTTCACGATTATCACCGTAGCAACGAAGCGGGCCGCGTTTTCAACGCTGGCCGATTCCGAATTTGATCTGATCTTATTAGACCTAAACCTTCCTGATAGCACCGGCATCGCTACGTGCGAATCTTTTCTGACTGAATTCCCGAATGTGCCGCTAATCGTTTTGACCGGGATCGACGACCAGGAGATCGGAGAATCGGCGATCAGGATGGGAGCGCAGGACTATCTTGTCAAGGGGAACTTTGGCGAAGATGCTTTTGCGCGAGCTCTTCGCTTCAGTTTGGACCGATATCAATTCAACCGGCGGATAAAGGAGGACGAAGAACGCTTCCATCTCCTAATGGAAAATGCCAATGATCTCATTAGCCTTGTCGACCAGGAAGGTTGGTTTAGAATCGTAAGCGCCTCGTTTGAAAAGACATTGGGGTTTTCACGAAGCCAGATCATGAAAATGCGCCTCGTAGATCTTATCTGTGAAGAGGATCTCGCGCGCATAGCAGACTGGCGCGGCTTGCGGGCCGAGACTTTCCGCGTAAGAGATTCGCGCGGACGATTGAGGCATATTGAAGGCTACAGCAATGGCATTCGGTGGAGAAACGAACAGTACGTTTTTAATGATTGGAGGGACATCACCGACAGGATCGTGTACGAGGAGGAATTACGGAAGGAAAGGATGTTTACGGAGTTTTCCATAAATGCCCTCCCGGGAATATTTGTACTTATCGACGTGCGCGGCAAGATGGTAATGTGGAATGAGAAATTCGCCTCGCTTATGGAGTACAGTCATGGCGAGCTGCAACACTCATCCATCGAGATGCTTTGTGCGCACGAGGGGAGTGAAACTATCGGCAACATAGTCAGGGAAGGGTTTGCCGAAGGCAGCTCAGCGGGAGAAATCGAAACGATTTCCAAGTCAGGTAAATGCTATCCCTATTTTCTTACCGCGCGCCGCATGAGCATGGACGGCCGGGAATACCTTATCATAACCGGCATCGATATTACCGAGCGGAAGCGTGCCGAGGACCAGATCAGAAGACTAAACGAAGAGCTTGAGAAGAGGGTCACCGAACGGACCGCGCAGCTTGAATTGGCGAACAGCGAACTCGAAGCGTTTAATTTTTCGGTGTCGCATGACCTGCGGACTCCACTCGCGGCGGTCGAAAGTTTCACCCGTTTCCTGAAAGACGATATGTATGATAGATGCGATGAGCGGGGGCGGGATTACATAAACAGGATTATCTCTTCGGCCGAAAGGATGGAACACCTTATCGCCGATCTGCTGAATCTCTCCAGGATATCGAGAGTTTCCGTCGAGCCGGCGGAATTGCATCTTGACGAGATTGCGGAGAAGTGCATTGCTGAATTGCAGAGAAGTGATCCTGACAGGAAAATTCGTGTCGTGATCGAGCCTCGCGTTCCCATCCAAGGTGACATGAGGCTACTCTCGGTTGTCATGGATAATTTATTGGGCAACGCGTGGAAATTTACAAAGAAGAACCCGGACGCGGAAATAGTTGTCGGCATGAGGAGGGAGAATGGTCGGACGGTCTATTTTGTCAAAGACAACGGCGTGGGATTCAACATGGATGATGCCGGTAGGTTGTTCGATCCGTTCCAGCGGCTGCATGAAAGTGAAGAGTACGAGGGGATGGGCATTGGGCTCGCCATCGTGAAGAGGATAATCAACAAGCACGGCGGGAGCGTGTGGGCTGAAGGGAAGGTGAATGATGGCGCGACTTTCTATTTCACGCTTGGTCGATGAGACGCGAATCTATAAGTGCTCTTCGCGCCTTTAGGATATGGTTCAGGAAGGAGTGTTGATTGGCATAAGATTGGCTTAGAGGTGAGAATTGATTTTCTTTGTGTGCTCTGCGTGACCCTTGCGACCTCTGTGTTTAGTCTTTAACCGCAAAGCGCGCGAAGTAGGCGAAGAAGACGCAAAGAGGAGACAGATGACGTGGCTCGGGTTGGTTTCGTAGCTTTTCGATTCCTCCGTGAGCTTTGTCCGCGGTGCAGTCTCCGGTTGATATTTAGCCGTTAAGGAGTACGCATGGTGAAGGTTCTGATTATCGACGACGATGAATCTATTAGAATAATTCTCGCAAGGCTGGTCAGGGAAGCATGTTCCGTAGCTGAGGTGGCAGTGTCTTCGGAAATTCCTGAATGCGGGGTTGACTACGCTCTTCTCGAGTCGGATAACGGCTCCGATGGGATAAGACTTATCGAGCAAGAGCACCCTGACGTCATAATCTCCGATCTTTTGATGCCCGGCATCGGAGGACTGGATGTATTAAAGAGAGCGAAGGAAATCGATGAGCGCGTCCCCGTGATTATCGTAACGGCGTTCGATGAGATGTCCAGTACGATTCATGCGATTCAACTTGGAGCGTTCGATTTCGTCTCCAAGCCGATCGACCACGAAGCGTTTAAG
>JAJYOS010000476.1 GCA_021796055.1 Bacteroidota bacterium | reverse complement strand
TATGAAAAAAAACAGATGCATCAATGGCATGAACACATACGAATACAGCAGGCGCTGTCCGCCCGAAATCGCCTCTACCTTCTGCTTAGCCACGTCTCAGGATCCTGTTTGGTGGTGTTCACCCAGACTTCGAAGTGCAGAATTGACCCACCCAATGACTCACCGACAGTCCCGATCGGTTCATCCGCTTTTACCAAATCTCCCTCCCTGACAAAAATATCGGATAGATGTGAATATACTGTTCTCAGTCCGTTATAGTTGTTGATAATGATCAGGTTGCCGTACGACGGGAGCCAGAATATTCTTGACACCTGACCAGCCGCTACGCTCCTCACCTGGGCATTCTCCGGAACCGCGATATCAATTCCGTAGTTCAGGGTCACGGTCTTCAGAACGCGGTTCTCCTGCTCGCCGAACTTGGCAACAACTCGACCGCCGACTACCGGCCACGGAAGATGTCCTCTTAGTGTGGAAAGACTCCGCGAGAAAGGTGTTGAACGGCTTTCTGCATAACGTCTCGCCCCGTTCTTCCCTGCGGGTTTCTTGGCGGCTTCTGCGGCTATCAGATTCTGAATCAGGCGTTCCAGCTCCGAAGCAGCGTTCCTCGATCTCTTCAGCTGCTCGGCATACGCTTTCTTGTCTTTTCGCAGCCTGCCGATCAGCCTCCGATGCTCGACGATTCTCGAAGCCAGCATCCTCTCCTCTTCTCTTTTCCGGCCCAGAAAAGTTTGCTGCTTCGTCATCCGCTGATGGAGTTGCTCCTTCAAGTCGGACAGCCTTGCTTTCTCCGAGCTAATTGAATTCAGGTCGATTTCTGTTTGGTCCGAGAATCTCTTCAAGTACTCGTATCTAACGATCATCTCGTTAACAGAAGAAGCGCTCAGCATAAGCTCGAGATCGTGCATTCTCCCCTGCTCGTAGAAACCTCTTGCAAACCTAGCGTATTCATCCCTCAGATCATCAAGCCGCGTCGAAGCATCGCCGATCTTTTCTTCTACGCCGTCGATTAGATCGTTGTTAGCCGCCATATCGTCCGATATCTTCTTTATCGTTTGCCTTGCTTTAAGGTTCTGCTTCTCCAACAAGTCTAGTGCTCCGAGTGAGGTTGTTTCTTTCTTATTGCTCTCAGCGATCTTCCGTTCATACAGCTTTATATTTCCCCGAAGTTTGCTCAGCTCCTGTTTCTTGGTGTTTAGCTTGCGCTTGTCCTGGCCGAAAGATGTGGAAGCAAAAACCAGGGCGGCGCAAAGAAGGAGGAGTGCCGAGGCACTAATATATAATAACTCTCTTCGCATCAGGCGGTACGATAAAATCAACTCTGCCTTTGTGGTTCAAACTTATGTCCTGATAGAACAATTTCGCAGAAATCCCGCGTTTGGTATCCTGAAATGATACGCTGCGCGGGAAATACATGTCATCGATGCTCGTAAAATCGGAATAGCCGATTTTCATCACCGTTTCTCCGTCTACCAGTTTCTCATAGTCTCTGGTCCGCATGTACTGACCGTCGACCGTGTACTTCTCAACCGTGTCTTCGTTAACGTATGTGTAATCAACGACATTCCCCCTCGCATGCGACGTGCAGGTCGGTGTCTCAAGGTGGCTTACCGGCGTCATTAGATCGAGGAGGAGGTCGGTGAGAGAGGTGCCGTTCGAAGCGATCATCAACAGGTTCCTGAGATTGTCCTCGGTCGGTCTCGCGACGAAGACCTCGTTTCGCATGCTGTTGTACACCAGGAGCGAGTCTGCCGTCAGCTTCACCTGCATCACCTTTATTCCGAGTGGACCGTAGAGACTCACAAAAGCAGAAGAAGGCCTCCTGACGGACAAGTCAAATCTCGCACTGTAAGCACCGTTCATGGTTTCGAAATTCCCGTACCCGCTGGATGAAAAATATCTTAGCGAACGGGACTGGCTCTCTATATTCTCGGCGACCTGCACGGCCGATACGTTCGTCAAATTCATGTAAGACGTGGCAGCACACCCTGACAGGAAAACTGCAGCCGCGAACAGAGGAAAAACGCGCCTCAAATCTTCACTTTCTCAATCTTCACTTTGAGAGATTCATTTTTGGGATCCAGCTGAAGCGCCTTCTTCCAGTGCTCGACCGCCTGTTTCTCCTTACCCAGTTTCTCATAAATATCACCCAGGTGCTCTTCCAGAGTGGCAGGCGACCCGTCGGAAGTTTTCCTCATCGAGAGCGCCTCCCTGACATATCTCTCTGCATTACCGTAGTCTGCCAGCTTGTAGTACACCCATCCCATGGTATCCAGGAAAGCGCTGTTAGTCGGATCCTGCTTGACGGCAAGCTGTGCCATTTGAAGCGCCTTGTGCAGATGGAGTCCCCGCTCGGTGAGACTGTAAGCGTAGTTGTTCAATATGAGAGAGTTCTTTGAATCCACCTTCAACGCGGTCTCATAGATCCTGTATGCATCGTTGTACCTGTTCAGTGACTCGTACACCAGGGCCAGCGTACTCAGAGCATCCATGTCGGTCGGGTTCAACGATACGGCTGCTTCGAGCGGCTTCACGGCATCCGCATTGTCCCCCGACCGGTTAAGGGCGAGCCCATAGAACAGGTTTATCCTGAAATCGTCAGGAAAGATCCGGACGGCTCTGGACATCGCCTCTGCCATTCGAGAAAAATTGCTGTTCTGGTAGTAGAAGACGGCAATAGCCACCCACGCGTTCTTGTTCGTCGAGTCAAGTGCGACAGATTTTTCGAGATATTCCCCGGCAAGGGAATCGTTGTTGGCATAAGATGCGCCAAGCCCGGCCATAAGATAAGATCTTGCGTCGCCGGGATAGAGAGCAAGGAGTTTCTTGAAAATCTGTTCCGCAAACGGAACCACAGCAGAATCGTGCTGCATTTCATCAAGGTAGAACTGACCGATCGCAAATTTGGCATCAGCTCTGCTGGAATCCGAAGTAAATATCGTATCCAGAAGGCTGTCGGCGTGTGCAATGTCCTTCATGCGGAGATAGGCGGTCGCGGCCAATGCCTTCAGGCTGAAGTCACTCTTGTTGCCCCGCATCAATTTGTCGAGCACTTTCACAGCCTCGGCATTCTCTCCCGTCTGCAGGTAAAGGCGCGAAAGCATTTCCTTCAATTTCTCATTCGTGGGATCCACCTGAATCATTTCCTTGATAACCCGGATAGATCTGCCGTACTGTTCGGTCGAATTATACAGCTGAACCAGCTGCATCATCGTAGGAAGATCCGGACCGGTCAAATTCAGCGCGCGCTCGTACAGCGCGGCAGCTTTCCTGGGATCGTCCTTCTGATATAATTGCGCGAGGACCAGCATGTCCCCGACCTGCATGCTGTCAACGGAAAGAATCTTTTCAAATTGCACCCGTGCGCTGTCAATATTAAAAACCGACAGGTATGCCTGCGCGAGAGTCCGCCTGTAGTTTATATCCGTAGGGCTCATGTCAACCGCCTGGCGGGATTGGTTGATAGCCATTTCAGACTTCCCAAGTCTGACATAATCCTGTGCCATGGCATCGAGTATTGCGGGTGAACGATAACGTTGCAGCGCCTCCTGATAATCCAGTATGGCGTTGGCATAATCGCCCACCACGTCGTTCAGATTTCCATCGATGAAATGATCCATAGCCGCCCGGTAATTCGGGTCCGTTGCCATCAGATCTGGTTGCGGCCGTTTATCGGCTCCCTGCTTCAATGTCTCTTTAGTACTGGAGCATCCGCCAATCGCTAACGTAGATACGACAAGAGCAATGACTGCAAACTTATACACTATTTCTCCTCTTCGGCTCAATTTAAGTTTGGAGTGATTTCCAAACAAGAAAGGAAAAAAGACACGAAGCAGAATGCAGGACCCGGAGTTTAAGCGCCGCCGGCTATCTTCAATCGGTTAATAGCACGTGCCAGAGCTGCCCGAGCTCTAGCGAAATCAGTTTCCGGTTCCTTCTTCCCCAATCTATCCTCGGCGCGTGCCTTTGCAGCGGTCGCCCTTTTGATATCGATCTCTTCCTTCTTCTCGGCGGTATCAGCAAGAAAGATCACATTATTGTTATTAACCTCGACAAATCCACCGCTGGTCGCATAAACGAATTCATCTCCGGACTGGTCCAAGAATCTGACTTCCCCCACGGTTATAGCCGAGAGAAGAGGGGCGTGGTTGTGGAGAACCTGGAAGGCACCGATCGCCCCCGGGGCGTTGAACGATTCCACCGAACCGGAAAACACGCTCCTCTGCGGAGTCACTATCTCAAGTTTAAATACGTTTCCAGGCATCACGAAGCCTGCAGCTTTTTCGCCTGCTCTTCGGCCTCATCAATGGTACCGGCCATGTACAGTGCGCTCTCGGGCCACTCGTCACACCGGCCCTCGATTATGGCCTTAAAACCCGCGATTGTGTCGCTAAGCTTCACGTACCTCCCCTGACGGCCTGTGAACGCCTCCGCGACAGAGAACGGCTGCGACAGGAACTGCTGGATTTTTCTCGCCCTCGATACGGTTAACTTGTCCTCGTCGGAAAGCTCGTCGATTCCGAGGATGTTTATTATGTCCTGCAGGTCTTTATACGTCTGTAGAATTTCCTTGACTGTCTTCGCGACTTGGTAATGCTCATTTCCCACTACGAGCGGATCGAGTATCCTGGAAGTAGAATCGAGCGGATCTACGGCGGGATAAATGCCGAGGTCCACGATTTGTCGGCTCAGCACCGTCGTTGCATCCAGATGTCCAAACGTCGTTGCCGGCGCCGGATCTGTGAGATCGTCTGCAGGTACGTAGATCGCCTGCACCGATGTTATCGAACCCCGCTTTGTCGAAGTGATACGCTCCTGCAAAGTACCCATCTCCGTGGCAAGCGTCGGCTGGTAACCCACCGCCGAAGGCATTCGTCCCAGCAGAGCCGACACTTCGGAACCTGCCTGGGTGAATCTGAATATATTATCGATGAAGAGTAAAACATCCTTCCCTTCCGAGTCGCGGAAATACTCCGCAAGAGTCAAGGCTGTCAGCCCGACCCGCTGGCGCGCGCCGGGCGGCTCGTTCATCTGACCGAACACAAGCGCGGTTTTACCTATCACACCCGACTCATTCATCTCTATCCACAAGTCGTTACCCTCACGGGTTCTTTCGCCTACTCCGCCGAAAACGGAATATCCGCCGTGCTGGGTGGCTATGTTGTGAATGAGCTCCTGAATGATAACTGTTTTTCCTACTCCTGCTCCGCCAAACAGCCCCGTCTTTCCACCTCTCGAATATGGCTCGAGCAAATCGACGACCTTAATTCCGGTCTCGAACATCTCTTTGGTAGTGCTGAGTTCGTCGAACCTCGGTGCCGGCCGATGGATCGGATACTTCTCCTTGGTTTCCACCTTACCCTTCCCGTCGATCGGCTCACCAATGACATTCACCATCCTGCCGAGCACTGACGGACCGACCGGTACGGTTATAGGGCCGCCTGTATCGAACACCGTCATGCCACGCATCAGCCCATCGGTTGAATCCATAGCGACAGCTCTGACTGTGTCTTCGCCTAAATGCTGCTGAACTTCGACCACCAGTACCTCGTCCGCACCGCCTGCGTTTTGCCTGGGTATGTTCAACGCGTTGAGAATTTTCGGGA
>JAJYOS010000475.1 GCA_021796055.1 Bacteroidota bacterium | reverse complement strand
GACCTCATCATCGAAGGCGCGGGTGGTGTAATGTCGCCGGTGAACGATTCTAAAGTGGTTATGGATCTCATAATTAGCCTTGACGCTGAAGCCGTAATCGTCTCGAAGCACTACCTCGGAAGCATCAACCATACACTTCTCACAATCGACGCTATGAAGAGAAAGGGAATAAGGATAGTAGGCGTATTCTTCAACGGAAAGCCAGTGCAGACATCCGTGGACTTCATACTCCGCTACTCAGGCATCAAGGCGCTCGGATATATTGATGAAGAAAACCAACTTGACCGCGATGTCGTTAGGAGCTACGCTCAATTGTTCAGGAAAGAATTCGCCTGATGAATCTTTCGGAGCGAGACGGCAAAGTTATATGGCACCCCTACACGCAGATGCAGACTTCCGGTCTGCCTGTCGCGATAGTTCGCGGGGAAGGGGCGAGACTTTACGATGAAGACGGGAACGAATACATCGACGCGATCGCGTCGTGGTGGGTGAATACCCATGGACACGCGCATCCGTACATCGCCGAGAAAGTCGCCGCGCAGCTTAAGAAACTGGAACACGTAATCTTCGCCGGGTTCACTCATGAGCCCGCTGTTGAGCTTGCCGAACGCTTGCTGAAAGTCTTGCCGGCGAACCAATCGAGGATATTCTATTCCGATAACGGTTCCACTGCCGTCGAAGTCGGTTTGAAGATGGCTCTCCAGTATTGGCACAACCGCGGCCAAAAAAGACAGAAGGTAATCGTACTCAGTAATTCTTACCATGGTGATACCTTCGGCGCGATGTCCGCGAGCGTCCGTGACCTGTTCACCGAGCCGTTCTGGGATCTGTTGTTCGACGTTGTCCGCGTGGACGCGCCCGTTGAAGGGAAGGAAGAGGAAGCTATCGCGCAGCTTGCCGGAGCCGTCGGGCGCGACGATGCCGCCGCCTTCATATTCGAACCGCTCCTCCAGGGGGCGGGCGGGATGATAATGTACGGCGCCGATCCCCTCGATAAGATGATAGGCATCTGTCGCGAGAAAGGGATTCCGACAATCGCTGACGAGGTGCTCACAGGGTTCGGAAGGACCGGCAGATTTTTCGCTTCCGACTATCTTTCGAACAAACCCGACATCATCTGCATGTCCAAAGGACTCACCGGTGGTACGATGGCGCTCGGTGCGACTTCGTGCACTGGAGAAATCTTCGACGGCTTCCTTTCCGATGACAAGCGAAAGAGCTTTTTCCACGGACACTCGTACACCGGGAATCCGGTGGCGTGCGCGGCCGCGCTCGCGAGCCTCGATCTGTTCGAGAAGGACGAAACGTGGAAGAATATACTCGGGATCGAAGTGCAGCACCGGCATTTTCTTTCGAGGATTACCGCTCATCCGCGCGTGAGAAATGCGAGACAGATCGGGACGATCGTCGCTTTCGACGTGGTCAACGAAGAAGAGACGAGCTACCTCAACGAGCTGAGAGACTGGATGAACGACTACTGCGTGGGAAGAAGAATCATCATAAGGCCGCTCGGAAACGTGATGTATCTGATCCCGCCGTATTGCATTACAAACGAAGAACTGGAAAGAGTATATTCAATCCTATGCGAAATGTTGGACGAGATATCGTCGCACTAATCGGCAAATCCTGGAAGTCAGGTAGCAGGAGGGTACGTATTGATCGGACTCTAATCTCCGTCCTGATAATCCTGCCGTTTATTTCAATAGGCTGCGATTCCTCCCAATCGGGCGATTCACTTGTCGCGCCGACGCTGACTACGCCTGTCGTCACCGGATTATGGATTACCGCCTCTACCGGCCCGGGCGCGATCGCGGAATGGGGGAGTCCCGAAGATGCTTCCACATCGGGCGGAGGATTCCCGTTCGACGCGAGTAAGGGAAGTCTCGCCGGTACCGATTCGGTTCAGCAAATCCCCACCGTCACTGCATTCTTCAATCCATTTCCCAATCCGGCGCCGGGAGCGATAGTCATCCCCTTTTCTCTCTCACGGAATTCTTCCGTAGACCTGTGGATCGTGAAAGCGGAATGGGCCGGCGACAACCCTTCGAGCATAGCAACGGCAGCGGGCGCCACCACCATCGCTCCGCAACGAAGTACCGTTGAGGTCCTCCTTCATAATCAGATCATACCTGCAGGTGTTCACAACTATATCTGGTCGGACAGCCTGGCGCATGGGTTCTACAGAGTGTACTTCCGCGCCGGCGGCGCAACAGCGTTCCATGACATCCTGATAGCGAGGCAGCCGTCCGATATACCTGCAAGTCTTCGAGAGTTTCTCGCTGAATAGTTCGTTTCGCATAACGATACCGAAAGGAAAAGGAATGAAGAGTATCTACCTGGTTGTCTGCGCTCTTACAATGCAACTCATGTTTGTCGGCAGTGCCTTTGCGAAAGAGAATGCCGATAGCAGTCAGACCGTCGGGCTGACGGCTTCCTTTCAAAGCAGCCAGGTCGATATACTGGTCCCGGTCTGGGTTTCGAACAATGTCTCGATCTCGCCCGCGTTCGGTCTGGCGTGGGAGGAAGGATCGGGAGCAGATCTGCACGTCGGGGTAGTGCCGAGATACTATCTTGTGCGCAAAGTCGTCTCGCCGTATGTAGGGCTCCGGGTGGCATTATTGCAGACGATTCCGGCTTCCGGATCCGGAATATCTTCCAGCACCGACTGGCTGGCCGGGTTTGAATTCGGCGCCGAGTATTTCTTCAACCGGCACCTGAGCTTCGGCGTTGAATCTCAGGGCAACTTCACCTTCTCGTCCCCGAATTCCTCCCGTTTCGGGAATCCCGGAAAAACAAATTTCAATACGGCAGCGGCCGTGTTTGCCACGGTCTATTTCTAGGATGGTGGAATCGGGAGATAGTGCGTCTCTAATAGCGATTACCGGTTCGGGATCGATTTCGCCTTTCGGTTATTCGCCCGGTCAGGTGTGGCAATCCTATTTGAAGCGGGAAACCTTTCTGAGGCCTGAATTATTCAACGGTGAAAAGACGGTCGTCGCGAAACTCTCAAAACCTGCGGAAGATATCGTGAGTGCAATACGCCTCGAGGAGGCGATTCACAAACATCTCGACAAGACGGTCCTCATGGCTATGCACTGCGCGCGCGACGCCGTCGGGCGAGCCGGCTGGAAAGCGTCGGACGGAAAAAGCACCGGAGTAAACGTCGGCTCCTCGCGCGGGGCCACGGCTATTCTCGAAGAACTCCATTTGTCTTACCTCGAAGATCCGTCGAGACGTCTTTTTCCGTTAACTTCGCCGATCACGACGCTCGGCAATATCTCGAGCAGCGTCGCGCACGACATCGGCACCGGCGGGCCGGAGATCAGTCACTCGGTGACATGCAGCACCGCACTGCATGCGGTCTTCAACGGAATTGCATGGATGAAGGCTGGCTTCGCGGACAGGTTCATAGTCGGAGGGGCCGAGGCGCCGCTCACAGGTTTCACGATCGCGCAGATGAAGTCTCTTCGAATTTACACTGCCGACGCCGATGCGGAATATCCGTGCCGTCCGTGCTCCGCGGAGGAGCCGCCGAAGAGTACCATGGCACTCGGCGAAGGAGCCGCCCTTTTCGCGCTGGAGAAGTTTACGAAGGAAGAGTTGAAAGACAGAGCCGCATCGGTCCTCGGCGTGATCGAATCGTTCGGCTACGGGCTCGAGTCAGCTGCGACGGAGACATCGATCACAGAAGAGGGCAAGGCGCTTAAAGATGCGATGACCATGGCGTTGAAAGGGATGGCATCGGACGCGCCCGTCGACCTGGTAATCCTTCATGCGCCTGGCACCGTAAAGGGGGACCGGAGCGAATTGAACGCCGTAAGATCGGTTTTCGGAAGCCACTTGCCGATAATGGCATCCAACAAATGGTTCGTCGGGCACACATTCGGCGCGTCGGCCGCGCTTAGTATCGAGTACGCTCTCAAGATACTCGAGCACGATGATTTTGTGGACTTCCCGTATGACGTTACATTCCAAAACAGGCGGCGTCCGATTCGAAAGGTGATGGTCAACGCCGCCGGATTTGGTGGGAATGCCGCGAGTATTGTCCTTTCTAAACCGATATAGCACATTCATCCTGTGAAATAGTGATCCTCCCGTCACCCCGATTCTCTTACAAAATTAGTCCGCTCGATTACCGCTTTAAAATTGTTCCACCGATAGTTAGATTTCATCGTGACGTGGAGCCATATCTCGCCTGAATTTGTTATTGGAATTATAATAGAGCGTAGTATTTCCTACGCCTAATAAATACTCTGCCGATAGCTGCCTTTGAGTTGCGTGACAAAACCACTTCCTTTTACAAGCGAAGGACCAATAAGATGAAGAGACATCCATCCTTTTTCCTCAACACATTTTTACTGTTAGCCTCCGCGGCGATGCTTTTCTTCGCGTGCCATGGAGCCGCAGAGGCGAAGACTCCCGGAATTCAGGAGACTTATTCGAGTTTGAGATGGCGCCTGGTCGGCCCGTTCAGAGCTGGCTGGGCAACCGTGGCCGAAGGGGTTCCGAGTGAACCGAATACTTTTTATTTCGGCGCTGCAGGTGGCGGCGTGTGGAAGACGATCGACGCGGGCAGAACATGGCAGCCGCTGATGCAGCACCAGGGAGCGTCATCCATCGGCGCGCTGGACATATCTGCTTCCAATCCAAAAATCATTTACGTTGGTACCGGGCAGGTCGCCTTTCGTTACGACATGCTGGCCGGGGACGGGGTTTACAAGTCGACCGACGGCGGAAAGACATGGAAAAACGTCGGACTGAAAACGTCGGAACACATAGGTAGGATTATCATAGACCCTAACAATCCTCAGCATGTTCTTGTCGCGGCCCTCGGAAACGTGTTCGCGCCGAACAACGAGCGCGGGGTTTTTCTTACCACAGACGGAGGAAAGAGCTGGCAAAAAACACTCTTCGTCAACGACAGCACTGGCGCGGTAGACCTCGCGTCGGACCCCGATTATCCTTCGGTGGTTTACGCGGCACTCTGGCAGATGCAGGCACACCCGTGGCTCGACTATTTCATGCCTCAGACATGGGCGGGTTCCGGTATTTTCAAGAGCACGGACGGTGGAGAGCACTGGACCAGACTGTCAGGCCACGGACTCCCTCCCGGGCTCTATGGCCGCATAGGTCTCGGAGTCGGCACCGGGACATTGGGAAAGACCGTTTATGCGACAATCATAACTTCCGGCGGAGCGAACGGCCTCTACAAATCGACGGACGGCGGAGCAAACTGGGAATACGTCAACAACGATCCGGGACTCGCAAACTCATATTTCAGCCGGGTTACCGTGGATCCAACCAACCCGAATGTCGTTTATGTCATGGACCGGTCGATTCATAAGTCGGTGGACGGCGGCAAGCATTTCATGATGTTCAAGGGCTCCCCCGGCGGCGACGACTATCATTTTCTCTGGATCAATCCGCTGAACACGCAATGCATGGTTGCCGGTGTCGACCAGGGATGCTGCGTCACCGTCGACGGCGGCAAGACTTGGTCAAGCTGGTACAACCAGCCAACGGGGCAATTCTATCATATCGCGGTTGATGACCAGTTTCCTTACAGAATCTACGGCGGCCAGCAGGATGAATGTGCTATATCGGTTT
>JAJYOS010000474.1 GCA_021796055.1 Bacteroidota bacterium | reverse complement strand
ATCGTCGTTGATGTTGACGTAGAATAGGTAGCTCTGCCCGCTGTCCGCAGGCACATCCGCGTTTACCGGAATCTGAGGAGCGACATTCTGACCGAGTACCAGTTCCCTGGCTTTCAGCCATGCATCATAACCCGGAGACGTTTGCCAGGCGCTTGCTTCCGGACCGGACACGGACATCACAATTGCCTGCTCGCTGTCCGACAGCGGCCTTCCATTGAAGTACCTGTAGGCCGCATAGAGGTAAAGGGGCGCATAGCTCGACTGCACGATCCCAAGATGGCCCTGAAGGTAAGTTTCAAATCCGAAGTCAGGTCCATCACGGTCAACGAACACGGCGCTCGGGAAAAATGGACCGCAGCTGTAAACTCTCGCCGAGTCTGAGAGTATGCTCAGCGCGATAACGCTGACCAAAAGGATACGATAGACTGTTTTCATCATTTGATTTCCTTCATCATTGATTCGAACGATTCTCGCGACCAGGGACGGGGACTGAAGATGTAGATTCTTCTATTGGATGGAATGGCCGGCACAGGCTCATCCGTCGATATGCCGACACTATGCCGGCAGATGGGGATACTGAAATCTCCTCCTGCCTTCAGGTGCCCGAGAATCTGAAGACGGTCCGGACCGAGCCGGAAAAGCATCGGCACAGCGTCGTCGAGCGGAAGATCGGCGATCCACGTATCATACAAGCACCACGACGCCAGCGCCGTGATTGAAAGTGAAATCGAATCAGGAAGTTTCCGGCGAAGTGCGGTCAGCAGCTCATGATAGAACGGGCGTTCCGACTTCGTCGCGTCAAAATCGATCTGTATCCCGCGCACATCCGCCGTGCGGATAATCTTCAGAATGTCACCGGCTGTAACCCTCATCTGTCCTGCCGAAAGGAGCGGGATCGAACGGATGTCTGTGGTGATCCTGACTACGCCGATAAGCGTTGTACCTTCCGGAATCCGGAGCGGCTGAAGACGAGGTTGGACGAGAACCCTGTCACCGGACAACTCTATCGATGACGCAAGGAACGCGACCGCGACTTTCTGCGGGTCAATGAATCGCAGGTCCTCGGGCCGCTCCCAGGCCCAGAGGACAATGTGAGGCAATTTTGTGGGCTGGCGCCTTGACGAGGAAAGCGCCGAACCGGCGCAGAATAATTGAACTACCAACAGGCAGCTGAGTGCTTTCAGATTGCCTGTCACTTTCATTCGCAGCATGGGCTTGATATTGCCGTGAGATTGCGGGGAGCGACTGCCGCGAAAATGACGCACGTGAGAAGATGAACCACGCTCTTCTTCAGTTCCATCTCGGAACGCCCTGACAGACTTCACGCTTATAAAGTTGGACATGGTATCGTTCATTGCGCACAATTACCTCATCATATGTAAAGTCAGTCCCTTCAATTACGACTCCCCGTCTTTCACGAAATTTATTGGGGCCCCTCCAAATCTGCAACTCTCCTGTGGTCCCGCGAGGCACGCCTCACCAGATAAACGGGATCAGCCTGTATCTGACTCTTTTCATGTAGTCGGCATATCCCGGCAGCCCTGTTTTTAACACCTTCTCCTCGTTGACGACCCGGATGGACAGGAGAAACGGGATGAGTATCATGGGAATAAGAGTGTAATACGATCCCAGGACGAGCGCGGAAAAAATGTAGAGGACGCTGGCCGAAGTGTACATCGGGTGGCGCACAATGGAATACAGACCCGTGTCGATCAACTTCTGGCCTTCCTGGATCTCCACCACTCTCGAGGCATACCGGTTTTGTCTCATTACTACAAAGAACATCCCGTAGCCCACCTCCATCATGACGGTCGAGATCACGACAAGCCAATCCGGCACGTCGGACCAGCGGTACCTGTAATCGAAACCCGGGACGGCAAATATGCAGACGAACGCCGCTACGGACAGAATCACATAGGCCTTCTGTGGCTTCTCCTTCTCGCGCGACTTCATCCTTTTCTCGAGAAGGTCGGGCTCTTTAAGCAAAAGGTAGACGAGCACGAAAAGCATCGGAACGAAGAGCGCTCCCATGAAGAGCCATGCATTCCAAAACCCGAATGAACCGGAAGTGGAAAAAAGGAGCGCGCCGATGACGAGCAGACTCAATAAGTACACAAATCCGGCCCTGATCGCGAGCTTCGACTTCGACTGAACAACCGTGTTTTCAAGCATAAGCCCTCCCGCTGAAAATAGAGTATTTTTGTCCTTTGACAAGAAGTCAATTACTTCGGTGCGGCCAATCCTGATATCGCGAAGACATTGCGTGCAGCCCCGCCAGGCTGTTACTTCACCAGTTTTCTCGCAAAGTCCACGAGCGCGGTGTCCCCCGGTTCTATTTTTAGATCGGCGGGGATATTCGCGACAATCCACTCGACATGCCAGTTAGAGCTCTCTCCCGGCCTGAGCGGTTGATACCTCCCCTGGACTTCGAGCTCGACGTAGTCCGCCACGGCGCTGACATAGACTATGATTTCTCCTTCGCCTGGCGCCAGCTCGTCCGGCTTCACATTCGGAAATTTTTTGACAAACAATCTGCCGTCGATTGCGTATGCCGCCCAACCTTCCGTGCCATCCGCCGTCGTGAGGAGATTCTCTGCCGGTCTTTCCGCCGGGTCCTTGTACCACGCGACTCCGTTACCGACCCCGACCGGCACCGGCCCGAACGATTTCCTTCCCAACGGGTTATTTCCAACCGGGAAGAAAAGCAGGCCTCCTTTTCGAACTCTGGTTATCTCCCATGGCGCCACCTTCTTCATCACGTCCGAGACGTTCGATATCAAGTAAGTCAATTCTATTCTTCCGGCGCTTCCCGGAAACAATTTCTTGGTGAATTGGAATCCGGTCTTCTCGTCTTTGCCGCTGACCATCGTCAAAGTATCACGGTCGACGCTCGCTGTGTAAGGGTCGACATTGAGGATGGGCGGCGGCGGCCAGTTCCAGTCCGACTGCGGACTCGGCCAGAACGTCGAGCCGTAGAAAGACGGGTGGACGTCCTTCCCCGTGAGGAACTCATAACCTCCGAGCGACAATGAGTCTATTGTTCCGCCGTCCCCCGGATCCACTGCAACCCTCAAAGATCCCGACCTGATCGAGTAGTCGAACTCACTCATGGAGACCACGGAACGTTCCGGCGATTGGGCCGATAAATAGAACGAGTGAAGAAAAATCAAATAGACGGAAACGATGAAAGACAGATTGAAACACACTTGTGGACTCCTCGACCCAAAACAGATTTCCCGCTGACATTACGGTGTATAATAATGAAGAGCGGTCAACTTACCAACAGGACGTAGCTAGTCCACTGCTCATAATGTCTCCGTACCCGGGATTTGTGTTTCCGCAAGACCGCATCTATATTTCCGGGTGAAGTTGTGCACACCCATTGCTCAAAAGTTTACAACGACAACGAAGAAGGCTGAAAAACATGAACTTTGAAATAAGGCTTGCGCGTGAATCCGAATGCGGTTTGATACTCAACTTTATAAGAGAGTTGGCGGAGTACGAACGACTATCTCACGAGGTAGTATCCACCGAGAAAATGATAAGGGAGAATATATTCCAGAAACATTTTGCCGAAGTGGTATTTGCCGAGCTCGACGGACGACCCGTCGGTTTTGCACTGTTCTTCCATAACTTTTCGACATTTGTCGGGAGACCGGGCCTTTACCTTGAAGATCTCTACGTGAAACCTGAATACCGCGGCAAGGGATACGGCAAGCGACTTCTAATATACCTTGCGAAACTCGCCAAGGATCGCGGCTGCGGAAGATTCGAATGGGCTGTTCTCAATTGGAACGAGAAGGCAATTTTGTTTTACAAATCTCTCGGAGCAAAACCGATGGAGGAGTGGAAAGTCTACCGCCTCGACGGCAAGGAACTCGAGAAGGTCGCACTTCTCGCAGGCGCAAGCGACGATAAGCAGGTAATGTAAATCCAATTTGGAGAATGGACATGCGTAACCACGATAGACTCATTGCCTTTATCGTCATTGCAGCACTGGGCTGTATCTTTTTTCAGGGTAAGGCACTCGCACAAAGCAATACTGGGAGAGATGAACTGGTGTCGACTCTCAGCAAGCTGGCGGCATCTGCCGCGAAGGGATACGTCGCCCCGATTGTCTCCGGCTTCGGCGCCGACCTGAACTCGGGATGGGTACACAGGGTCCCCAACCCGACCAAATCGTCGCTCGATCTTGAATTTGGGCTGGTTGGGATGGGTTCTTTCTTCTCGGCAACCAGCAAGAGTTTCAGCGACAACGGGACTTTCAATTTCAATCACGATGAAGCGGACCTTCTGATTCCGAGAAGCTACACGGGAGATTTCCGTGACTCCATCACGTCGGCAATCATGAGACTCCCTTTTACCGTAACGATATCAGGCCCAACGATAGTCGGCTCAAAACTGGATTCGGTCAGGGTTGCATTCTCCGGCGGAACTGTGCATGTAACTTACCAGACCTTTTCGGATAGCATTGTCGCATTGAATCCCGTTGTCATCTCGATCGGCGTGACCGGACTTCTCGAAAATCTGAAATTCCTTCCCACCGCCGCCTTCCAGTTCTCGGCCGGCACACTCTTCGGGACTTCAGTCTCGTTCAGGTTCCTCCCCACGAGCAATCTCAACACAAAGCTGGGTAATACTTCCTTTGTAGGTTTCGGGATCCAGCATAACCCCATGGTATGGTTCGGGAATTCGATCCCTGTGAATTTGTCTTTAGCCTTGTTCACTCAAACGCTTAAAGTAGGTACCGTATTCAAAAGCACCGCCACGGATTTCGGAATTTATGCCAGCAGACAATTTGGTCCGGGTGTCCTTAACATTACACCGTTCGCGGGACTATCCGTCGAAGCCTCGAAGATGACCATTACATACGATTTCCACACCACGGACTTCAGAAATCAACCCGTTACGATTCCGGCTTCTTTCGAACTGAAGGGACAGAACACTGCTCGCCTCACGCTGGGATTTTCATTGAAGCTGGCAATCGTCGACATAAGCACGGAGTACGACATCGCAAAATACAATTCGGCCAGCCTTGGAATAGGATTGATCATTTAAGACGCAGTCATCTAACGTGAGCCGGCCGAAGCTGTCCTTCTTCTTCGCATCTTCCAGCTTCAGGCTTCCGCTTTCAATCGGCGGACCGAAGATCTCATTTTAAACCTAATCGATCCCGATTCTCATCCGTGTCGTAATTAGTGCGCCGCTCCGCAACAAGGTCGTTTTCTATTCGCGCAGTCCATATGGCGGGGTCATGCGTATTCTTCTCATTCCAGTATGCATTCCCGACCGTTACAACGGTTTCTTTCCTTGATTCAACTCTGGCGAACTTGTTCCTGTAGTCAGGGAACTTGCCAAAGAACTCGCCCCACACAGAGGCAATTCGTTCCCTGGACTGTTTGCTTTTCCCATCCCTGTCGACAAAAACGTGATCACCCGACATCGATTTACACGGGGAGTGCAGATCGTGCCGGGTGATGAACTCATTGAACCGTAGCGCAGTTAGTTTGGGGTCCCTGAGATTCAAATCAGGCAGACCGCCTGGTCAATCAGTTTGCAGGTGAGGGTCGTTTAGGCACGGCACTCCACACCGCGACGACGGAGAGCACCGTGCCAA
>JAJYOS010000473.1 GCA_021796055.1 Bacteroidota bacterium | reverse complement strand
CAGCCAAATGGCGCATCACAGTGCCCCACTCTAATTCTCAAGAACCCTGGAAATAACTTTGTGGTATTCGACCGCGCTTTTTTGAAATGTGGGGCATCATTTGATGGCCCCGAACCTTCTGAGTTTGTTGTAGAGCGCCTTTCTGCTCAGCCCGAGCACGCTTGCGGCTTTGGATTTGTTATTGTCAACTGATGACAGCGTTTCCAGGATGATGTCCTTCTCCGCGGATCTCAGCTTCGTCCCGAGCGGAATTGTGACAAGGTGGTCTCGCTGCACGTTGATTTTTGAAATTTCGGATGGGAGATACTTCAGGGTCACGACATCGGCGGGGGAGAGTAGGACTGCCCGCTCTACGACATTTTTCAGCTCCCGGATATTCCCCGGCCAGTTATAATTCATGAGCGCGTCCATGACCTCTTCTGCAAAAATCTTCGGAGGACGATTGTGTTTTTCGCAGAGGGATATCAGGAAATGATCGACAAGTACAGGTATGTCTTCTCTACGTTCTCTCAGGGGAGGGAGCCTAAGTTCCAGGACGCTGAAGCGGTAATAGAGGTCCTTCCGCAATTCACCCGACGCGATCGCGGCCGGGACATCCTTGTTCGTCGCGGCAAGCATCCTCACGTCCACCTTGATCTCGGATGTCCCACCGAGCCTTATGTACGACTTCGTCTCTATGACGCGGAGAAGTTTTGCCTGCGTGTCCGGGTTCATCTCGGCAAGCTCGTCGAGAAAAAGGGTCCCGTTGTTTGCCATCTCGAGGTAACCGGCCTTCCGCGTAATAGCGCCTGTGAAAGCGCCTCTTTCGTGTCCGAAGAGCTCGTTCTCGAATACGTCCCTCGGCACCGCGGCGCAGTTTATCGCTATGAAAGGCTGATCAGCCCTTGGACTCTTTGAGTGGATAAGTCGTGCCACTACGTCCTTTCCTGTGCCGCTCTCTCCAGTTATCAGGACGGCGGTTGTCGAGTCGGATACAACCTGGATCATCGAATATATTTCTCTGATCGCCGGGCTGTTTCCGATAAAATCGACTTGCGGAAATTTGGTCTGTTCCTCGGAACCCGAAGGGACGGGGGACTTCTCCTGAGTTGCGGCGGGAGCGGGATAATAATCGGTCGTTCGGTATGACATTTCTCTCCTTAATCGTTGAAGACGAACTGTGACCTAATTTCATACTTGGACTGAAGAAGGTGTTTCTTCTTTTCACGCTCACATAATAACGGTGGGGAAGAGAGTCTACAATTACATGCTATGACGATTTTATACTACACACTCGGATGTAGTAACGCGTACTACAGATGGCGCCTTGAGGGCGCTCATGTGGTGTTTATCAAAGGTGGACAGGCGTGGACGACTTGTGCGTGCGACACGCAAAATGTCATGAACGTTTTGTGCCTGCGGGGCGCAGGTGGAATAAATGATAGCTTCCCGCCGTGGGACGCATTTCAGGAAACTTTACGAGCAAATCCTGCCGATGATCTATTGCTCGGAGTGGGGCCCGACTTCTATGAGCTTCTTACGGATCGCGTATTTCACGAGCCCGACGGCATCGTGGATGTTCGTCTTTTTCATGATATTTGTCCTGTGCCTGTTCACTGTGGTAACGCTCAGGAAAAGCTTGTCGGCGATTTGTTTGCTCGTCAATCCTTCGGCGACCATTCGCAGAATTTCCGTCTCTCTATTCGTGAGCTTGCCCTCGTTGCCCGCCATGAAAGGATCGTTTGTCCTGTTCCGTTTGACGATACCGTCCAGCAGCACTCTCGAAACCTGGGAGCTGAAGAAAGTACCTCCGTCAGCTATCGCGCGGACTGCATCGAAAATCTCTTTCTTGCCTGCGTCCTTAAGCACGTATCCGTCAGCTCCGGCTTGCACCATCTCCTGGATGTATTCCTCATCTTCATGGATGGTAAGTATTAGAACCCCTGTGTCCGGGTAATTCTTCTTCACTACCCGAGTCGCTTCCACGCCTGTCATTTTCGGCATGGAAATATCCATGACCGCAACATCAGGCTTCTGTGCGGCGATCAGGCTTATTGCTTCCTCTCCATTCGAGGCCTCACCTACGATGGTAAACTCGGGTTCAGCCTTGAAGATTGACCTGAGTCCATCCCGGACGATCGAGTGATCGTCCGCAAAAAGGATTTTTATTTTTTCATTCTTCATTTTTCTTCACCACCGGCACGCTTGCCGAAATTGTTGTACCTTTACCTTTGTTTGAAACTATACTGAAACTTCCTCCTGAGAGTTCGATGCGCTCACGCATGTTCATCAGGCCAAAATGTTCTTCCCCTTCATAGCGGGCGCGAAGCTCAAGCGGGTCAAATCCATTGCCATTATCGGAGATTGTCAGTTTCAGACTGCCGTCCTCCTGTGATATTCTTAGCTCTGCCTGCTTGACGCTCGCGTGTTTGACGCAGTTGGAGAGAGCCTCCTGCGCCACCCTGTACAAAGCTATCTCAACGTCGGAATTGTAGCGTTCCCCGTCCGATATGTTGGTGTGGAATCCCACCGTCATTGAATTGATCTTTTTGTACTCCTTGCAGAGATACTTAAGCGCTGTGGCGAGCCCGAAATGATCGAGAGCCGAGGGGCGCAGATTGTGCGAAATCCTTCTAATTTCCCTGAACAGATTCGATACTTCCTTTTTCACGGAGACAAGTTTCTTTATGCTGATACTCTGATCTGACGAGAGCGATTCCTCGAAGGCATCGAGTCTTAAGTTTAGGGCGGTAAGACGCTGGCCGATCTCATCGTGAAGCTCGCGAGATATCCTTCTCCTTTCGTCCTCCTGTGCCTGTTGAATCAATCTCGCGTATCTCGTAATCACTTCCGCTCGCTGCCGCTGGCTTTCCCTAATGTTCTCCTCAGCCTTCTTGCGTCCGGTCGCGTCGCGAAGTATTGCTATGGCGTGAGTCACGTGTGACACTTCATTGAAGTATGGATAACAATCTATTTCGAGGTATCTCTTCCCGAGCCCGGGGAAGTCCAGCCAGCATTCGTCCTTCACTTCTGTTCCGGAAAGGGAATTGCCGATGTGCTGGCTCAAAAGATCCCTGAAATGCTCTTCAAGTATAACCTTGTCGATGTTCCTTCCTAGAATGTCCTCCCTTGACATTGATAGCGCGGTGCACCATGCCTCGTTGACAGCCTCGAATTCATACCTGGTGTTTACCATCGTCATAAGATCTCTCGACGCGTTCGCGATGAATTCGTACTTCCGCCTTATTTGTTCAAGATTTTTCCTCTCCGTGATATCGCGTGAGTTGACTATGATGCCGTTGATCGACGGATCATCGAGAAGATTTCTGCCGATGGATTCCATGTTGAGCCACTCGCCGTTCTTGTGGCGGAACCGAAACTCGGCCCGAGCGGTCGACTGGCGTATTGCCTTTCCCGACGCGAAAATATCGAGGATGGTGCCGACATCGTCAGGATGAACGAATTCAAACACGTTTCTCCCCTCGATATCCGATTGTGAATATCCAAGTACCCTTTCCCCCGATGGGCTCGAATACATGACTGTTCCCGAGCCATCAAGTATCGTAACGACGTCGAGAGCGTTTTCTATCAGGGCTTTGTAATATCTTTCGCTCTGCTCAAGGGCGGACTCAGCATTCTGCCTCTCCATGATCTCTGTCTTCAATGAGGCAACCGTATCCAAGAAACTTCTGAAGGTCATCTCGAAGGGGGAGAGGAACTCGGAAAGAAATGACGCGGCGTCCGACGTCGACTTTTCGTGACGTTCCCTTGGAGACTTTTGAAGCACATTGAACAAGACTTCCGAATGGAGCCGGGGAATGTCCAGGAGCGTAAGTCCTTCGTTAAGCGCTCTTCGTCCAAGTTCGTATGCCTGGTGCAGCGGCAGCTCTCCACCCGATTCAAGGTAGGCAGTCATGGTGCGGCTGTACTCGAGCTCAAATTCTTTCCGTGCGGCAGTCCTAATCATCATCTCTTGCCCAGATATTTTGCCACGAGAACGAGCGCGTCATCTGTCCCTTTCGCGTAGTTCTTGTTGATGAATTCGACCAGATTTTTCGGTGAAAGTCCCTTCTTGCCATTCGACACAAAGCTGAGGTCGATATTATGACTGACCGCAAATTCGTAGGCCGCGACGGCGTGTTTCTGGATAGGTTTTCCGTTTGAGATGTTTGCGATCTGCGAATCAGTAAGACGATTGAAGATATCCTGCGCGTAACGTACGTCTGATGCCACTCTTTGAGAATAGTCTATGTTAATTCCGTCGGTTGAAAGGATAAGGAAATCGCCTTTGGAGATCGTAAAGACCGAAGCGAACAAAGGGGGAAGGCGGTATCCAACGACTCCGGGACGCATGAATATATTCTCGTATGCGGGGCTTGCTCGCGTATCGATGCGGATAAGCAAACCTTCGACGTTACCGATACTAAGCCATGTGACAGTTTCGTCGACCGAGTTTATGGAAACCAGTGCCATGACCGCTCCTCTCGTACCCTTCAACTTTTCGTTGCACACTTTGGCGATGTTTATTATCGATTCCTCCGAATGAGCATCGATTGTCTGGACGGCGAGTTTTGCCGCCGAAGCAGCTTCGACGCCATGTCCAAGACCATCTATGACGCCTATCAGCACGCCGGTCGATATCTGTTTGACTATGTGCATGTCGCCTGACTCGGGCTGGCCCTTGAGCTCGAGTGACTCCACGCCGTATTCCAAATCGGGGAAAATGCCTTCTTCAGCCATTCTTATTTACCCACTTCTTCATCTCCACAATCGTTCCGTCGGCTACGGATGAGATAACCTGAAATTCGTCCATCAGCCGGCGAGATCCTGGTAGTCCCATCCCGAGACCTTTGCCCGTGGAATACCCTTCCTGCATTGCGAGCGCTATGTCGGGAATGCCGGGGCCGTTATCCTTTGCCATTATCTGAATCCCCGTTCTTCCATGCTCGTTGATTTCCCGGATTACTATCTCTCCGTTCTTGGCAAATACCAGTATGTTTCTCGCTACTTCAGATATGGCCGTGGCTATGAGTGTCAGGTCAGTTGCGGAGAAGCCTAACTTCTTGCCTATCAACCTGCCGTGCTCTCTGGCGAGGACTATGTCTGAATCCGATTCGATGACTACTCGAACTTCATCGCCCACGTGCCGCCTCGCGCTCTCTAGTCCGCTTGTTGAGTAGTGCAAGTCCTTCCTCCAGGTCTAGTGCAGTCGAGATACCTTCTAGTGTCAGACCAAGCTGGACCATCGCAAATGCAACTTCGGGCTGGATACCGCAGATGACGGTTTCGGCTCCTCTTAGTTTGATCATATGAGCAATTGAGCGAAGTGTCCTTGTGGCGAATGAATCCATGACATCAAGCGCGGTGACGTCGATTATCACTCCCTTAGACCGGTACTTGCCTACCTGTTCTACCAGCGCATCCTGCAATTTGATCAAGTCTGCATCCGACAGTGCCGCCTGGATGGTGGCGATAAGATATCCACCTTGTTTTAGTATCGGTACTTCCATTACTGCTCCCTTAGGCCTGCACTGTCGTGTCGCTCACAAGTATAACCTTGTAACCGAGCAGCTTCTCAGCTTCTTCAATTCCTCCCTGAAGATCGCCGACAGTGTTCATCTTCGTGAGGTCGACCCCTATGGTCACTAGAGTCTGCGCTATTTCAGGTAC
>JAJYOS010000472.1 GCA_021796055.1 Bacteroidota bacterium | reverse complement strand
GCGGCTTGATCAATAAACTTGGTGGTTAGTTGTTGGTTTCAAACGCTTCACTTTTCACCATTCACCCTCCGCTTTTCACTCCTAACCTTTCACTGAATGAGCAGAAGTCCCCGCGAAGCGCGGAGTGAACTCCGGTCGGAAGACAGAGGTCAGAGGTCAGAGAGCAGAGGACAGAGGTCAGAAGGAGGAGATAGTGTGTCGTCACTTCGTGTCGGTAGATCTTTGACTTCTTAACCTGATTCTTTTAACTTTTTGAGAACGACGCAGATAGAAGTAAAAGGAGCATTTTGATATGGAATCGAATGTGTCTGAGCAGAAGATTTATGAGATAGTGAAGAGAGCGGTTAAGGAAGTCATGGATGAGAAGCTATTGGAGACTAGATTGAGCCTGATCCCTGAAGTCGACGAGAACGAAATGCGCCTGATAGAAAAGGAAATTGGTGAGCCTGCAAAGTATAAGAAAGAGGATTACGTGAAGGTCGACCTTGGAAATGTGGACCTATAACTTCAGCAAAAGCAGCTTGAAGTTTCTTGAGCAGGTGGAAAAGGCGAAGGGGAAGTAGAGATCAGAGGTCAGAGATCGGAGGTCAGATGTCAGAAGTCAGAGGTCGGAGATCGGAGAGACAGAGGGCCAGAGGTCGAGAGTCAAGAAGAGAGGTCAGAAGTCAGCCTGTTGGCCCAAGTCCGTAAGACGCAGGCAGAAGGTCGGAAGTCGGGGATTAGAAGGCAGAAGCTGGAGAGCAGCGTGTCGCGCGTGCTTGGGAATTCGCTTCTGCACCGACTATCTTATAGATGAAGAAACAGGAGTCAGACATGCCAACGGAAGTGTCGCATCCATATGTCATATCGAGGGAGGACATCGCCGGGAGTAGACCTATCATGGCCGGCACCAGGACAAGAATCTCAACGGTAGTAGCCTATTACAAACTTGGCTATTCCCCGGAGGAGCTTGCCCGGGAATTCCCGCACCTAACGCTCTCTCAGATTCATGATGCTCTTTCTTATTATTACGAGCACCGGGAACAAATCGACAAAGAGATAGATGAAGAGAGTGAGGATAACTTAAAGACGCTGATTCATAAATGAGGATACGGGTTTATCTTGATGAAGATGTCCCTTTCTCATTCGCCCAGGCACTCTCGAACAGAGGTGTCGATACTCTCCAAACGCAATTGGCCGGAAACATCGGCAAGTCGGATAACGAACAACTTGAGTGTTCTGCAAAACAAGGCAGGACAATTCTTACACACAACAGAAAAGATTTCATTCTGCTCCACAATAAATTTTCGCGATTGGGCAAAAGGCATAACGGCATAATTGTTTCGGACCAATTGCCGGTCGGGGTACTCCTTAAGCGGTTTATGAAACTCTGGTTTTCTGTAAACGCAGAGGATATGAATAACAGGCCTGAGTTCCTATCCGCGTAGAAATAACGACAGCTGGTTGGTTGCGACGGAGAAAACAGTGAAACGGATCCTTCGCTCGACTTCGCCAGAGATTGCGGTTTTATCAGCATTGAAGAACACAAAACGTTGACGGCAGAGAACCATGAAGTGGGGAAAATGCTGGGATCTATGATAAACCATCCGGATTCCTTCCTAGTTGGTTTAGTTGACGTCTGATGTCTGAAGTTCTGATCTCTGGATTTATGTGTGGGTAAAGGAGCAGGTAGTCAAAGCCAACGATGAAGGCACCGTAGCTGACAGACAACAAGGTTAAAGGTAAAAGTCAAGAATAAAAGATTAGCAGGCGTCAGAAGTGTTGATAAAGCCATTCGACTCTTTGACGCTGCTCGCCGTGACTGTCGCGAAGAGAATTGACACTCAATGTCTCAAGAGGGGTTGGTTTCCGTTAGGTTAGAATTATCGCCTTGTGCCGTTGGGCTGACTGATGCATCCGTTTTGTGTTAAAGCATTTTGGGAAAGGGAGATGACTGTGAGGAATATAACATACGGCTTGGTATCCATTCGAACGGGAGACTAGCAACGGATGGAAGCAAAATGTAAATCGCTATACCTAGTCCGTATTTCCGCGGACTACGGAGTGCTGACAATCTCATTTTGGCTCGGGATCGTCATCTCTCTCGCGTACTACAAGATCAGGTCCGGCAGAGCGGCGGATATTCTTTTTCTGTCCTTGGCCATCATATGGTTCTTCTATGCCGGCGCCACAAGGTTCTATGATGAATTCAGGTCGCGCGACTTTGGTTTCGAGCTCGTTGCAGTTGCGAAGAGTACGCTGGTTCAGCTTTTCAGCTCGATATTCATCTTATTTTTCCTGAAAGAAAACCAGATTTCAAGATTTTTCGTCGTCACTTATGCCGGTATTCTGTTCGTTGGGCTGTCTGCCGAGAAGCTCCTCTTCAGGAAAGGCCTTGAGTATCTGAGAAGGCGTGGTCGAAACCTTAGGAACCTCTTAATAGTCGGGGCGGGAAGAGTCGGTAGGGAATTCTATGATGCAGTGCAGGCAAACCCGCAGTTCGGATACAATCTTGTCGGTTTTGTAGACGACGTGAAAAATACGGACCTAAACGGTCAATATCTGGGAAAGATCGAAGAACTCGACAGGTTAATCGAAGAAAGGAAAGTGAGCGACGTAATCATCTCTTTGCCGGGCAAGGCATTGGAAAAGGTACAACAAATAATTATAACGTGTGGTCGTCATACGACCAGGGTCAGGATCGTTCCCGATTATTCCAAGTTCTTCTCAGGGAAGTATTCGGTATCGATGTTCGGTCGATTTCCGGTGATTACCGTCGGTGAAGAGCGGCTCAGTGAGCTGCATTGGAAAGTGTTGAAGAGGAGTTTTGATTTCCTTTTCACGTTATTCTTGTTCTTAACTCTTTTCTGGTGGCTTTGGCCGATAATCGCATTGGCAATAAAAGTGTCAGCAGGTGGTCCGGTATTCTTTAAGCAGGAGCGGTGGGGAAGGGACAACCAACGATTCAATGCGTTTAAGTTCAGGTCAATGGTTGTGACAAGCAGCGATGTCGGAAGAGATGGAAAATACCAGCAGGCAAAGAAAGACGATCCGAGGATAACAAGGGTCGGCAAGTTCCTTCGGAAAACGAATATGGACGAGCTTCCGCAATTCTGGAATGTCCTCAAAGGCGAGATGAGCATAGTCGGGCCTCGCCCGCATCCCACTCCGCTCAACATAGAATCAAGATATTCTATCCCGATGTATCTCCAGCGACATCTTGTGAAACCAGGTGTAACCGGCTGGGCGCAAGTGAACGGTTACCGTGGGGAGACGCGAGATCCCGGCCTGATGAAGAAGAGGGTGGAACACGACGTGTGGTATATCCAAAACTGGTCGTTTGGACTCGACGTTCGCATCATCTTTATGACTATTTGGGAGACGATTAACGGAGACCCGAAAGCGTACTAGTCAAAGGTGAAAGGTCAATGGTAAAAGGTGAAAGGTTAAAGGCAAAAGTGCTATACTCCATATCTTCAAAAATTGCATAGTTCTCAAGTCATGAAGTCCAATAGTCCCAAAACAAGGTCAATATGAAGAAAACTCATTTCCTTTTTTTCCTGTCTTTACTCTTTCCGCTAGTGGCAGCTTTTGCCCAGACGAATCCTTTGGGGAGCTTGTCGCCCCAGCAGATCCAACAGAAAGCCGCCGCGATAGGGTACAGCGTCGACACATCGCAGATTAAACAGTACGAAGCGGCACAGGGTGCTTCGACGGCCGCATCTAAACCGCCGCAGCAACCGGCACCGGCGGTTACTCCGCCTGCTCCCGCAACGGCTTCGAGCTACCTCGTACCCGAGTTTGCAGACAGAGGATCGGCAAGCTCACTTCCCGCTTTCGGATACAACGTGTTTACTTATTTGCCCACGACCTTCCAACCCTCACTCAACGTCCCCACACCCACTAACTATGTCATCGGACCCGGCGACGAGATAGTTATCTCTCTCTGGGGCGAAACACAATTGGTGCAGGACCTTTATGTTTCGAAGAACGGCGATATCTATGTGCCGAATGTGGGACTCGTAAGCGTCAACGGACTGACCATGGGTGAGCTCCGCCAAAGACTTTACGACAGGCTGTCGAAGGTATATTCATCGCTGCTGCCCGGCCGCAACGGTACGGCAACTACACACCTCAATGTTTCAACAGGCCAGCTTAGAAGCGTGAAGATCTACGTCCTCGGTGAAGTAGCGAAGCCCGGAGGTTATACGCTGCCGGCCCTCTCCTCTGCGTTCACGGCCCTTTACTATTCCGGCGGGCCGACGATAAACGGAACACTGAGAAACGTCGAGGTCGTCAGGGACGGGAAGGTCATCGACAACATCGACCTGTACGACTATCTCATCAAAGGAGATCAATCCCAGGACATACACCTGAACGACGGAGATATAGTCTTCGTCCCGCCTGTCGGTAAACGGGTGGCGATTTCCGGCAGCGTGTTCAGACCGGCCATATACGAACTTAAGAAGGGCGAGACGCTGGGGAACCTTCTCAGATTTGCCAGCGGCTTGACGTTCGATGCGTACTATCAGACCGTCCACATCAACCGCGTCATCCCTTTCAATCAGAGAAACGATTACACAAATAATATTCTGAACATCGATCTGAATTTTGAGTCCACTGAGGCGCTCGAGGAGAGCAGGTACCCGATGGATGATGGTGATGTCGTCACTATTGACACGGTAAACAATGTTCCGCAGAACAGGGTGACGATAAGTGGAGATGTGAGACAGCCCGGAGTGTATGAGCTCAGTGGGTCCAACATGACAGTCAGAGACCTCATTGTCAAAGCCGACAGCCTCTTTCCCGATGCTTTTCTGGGGAAAGCCTCGCTCATCCGCACTCTGCCTTCGGGGAAGAAGAAGATTATCGCCTTCAATCTGGCAAAGGCCCTGGAAGGCGTCTCTTCCGATAATCTGGTACTGCAAAACAGGGACTCGGTTCATGTGTATGCGGACGGGGATTTCTTCCCGACAAGAACCGTGACAATCTCAGGTGAAGTCAGGAGACCTGGTTCCTACACGCGGCTCAGGGACATGACCCTGACCGATCTTATCATCGATGCGGGTGGGCTTAACGATTCTGCGACCACTAAGAACATCGAGATCACGAGGATGGACACGATTAATTCCAATATCTTTTCGACGAGGTACACGATCAATCTCCCGACAGATTACTGGAACGTGAGGCGCGAGGACGACTTCAGGCTTCACGATTACGACCATGTTCTGGTGAAGGCAGACTCAGCGAAGAAGTTTCCCCAAATGGTGACAGTCAGTGGTGAGGTGGCATTTCCCGGGACATACACAATTCTTTACAGGGGAGAAAGGCTCGGCAGTTTCATAAAGAGGGCGGGGGGGCTTAAAAACAGTGCCTATACCGAGGGTATGTATCTTGTAAGGAAGAATGCACAGCTGAGCATTCTGAAGGCGGTCTCGCTGGGGCCGCTGCACGGTTATGGCGTTCTCCTTCGCATCCAGCAGATTTCCGCCGGCGCTTTGCTCATCGAGCAGGGCGCGCTATATCCGGCACTGTTCCGCCTGGTTCGCAGGGGGCTGCTCAAAGCAAATTGGGGCACATCGCAGAACAACCGGCACGCCAAGTTCTACCATCTGACCCCGGCGGGCGCCAAACGGCTGCGGGCGGAAGTGGAAGGCTGGGAAAGGCTGG
>JAJYOS010000471.1 GCA_021796055.1 Bacteroidota bacterium | reverse complement strand
ATCAGTTACTACTTTTCTCGTGTGAAACCCGAGACAATTTCCGAATATCTCGCCTCGAGAGGCGCCGACAGACGGTTCATTTACATTTACCTCCTGTCGGTTGCGATGGTTCACCTCATGCGTGACAAGCTGCAAAAGATTTACACGGCACAATCGGCCCGCGGGCTCGACACCACGAAAAACGTTTTCGCGAGAGCGAAATACCTCCTCCCGATGCTCGTGCCCCTTTCTTATTCGTACATCGCCGAGAGTCTCGACCGCGGCCTCGCGCTTCGTGCCGCGAATTTCTCTGACAAAAAATCGCCCGCGACACCCATCGTCGTACCACTTGTAGAAATAATAGTGAACCGCAAAGGCCTTTTTATTGGGCGGCTTGTCTTGCTGGCTGGGGTAGCTGTCACGATCGCCAGGTTCGTAAAATGAAAATTGTTTCGCTGACGGAATTCTCGCTTTCATACACGAAGGATTCGCCTCCAGCGCTGAACGGAATCAACTTCGACCTAAATTCAAGGGAGAGCGTGGTTGTCAGCGGTCTCAGCGGTTCTGGAAAATCCACACTTTGCCTCGCCATCGCTGGATTAACAGAGACTTACCCCGCGATGACTTTCAAAGGAGTGATAAGGAGGAGCGATGGCGCAAACGGAGAGAGGGCAAGAGTCGGCATCGTCCTCCAGAATTTCTATTCTCAGATAACTTACCTCCGCTCAACCGTGATGGAGGAAATCGCATTCTCCTGCGAGAACCTCGGTCTGCCGCGCCAGGAAACCGTGCGTCGGGTATCCGAAGCAATCGACATGGTCAGAATCGGCCACCTCGCTGACAGAAGCCCTCTAGAGCTTTCCGGAGGAGAAAAACAAAAGGTTGTTCTTGCTGCCGCAATAGCGGGCAAACCGGACCTTCTCGTTCTCGATGAGCCACTCAGCCAGCTTGACCCGGAGTCCACCGCTTACCTCGGAGGTGTGCTGACAGAGTTGAAGCGAGAAATGGCGTTGCTGATCGCTGAGAACGATCCATACTTCATTTTGAAAGTTGCAGACAGATTGGTAGTGCTCTCCGAAGGAAAGATAGTTGCCGATGGTCCGCCGGAGGAGGCGATCACCCGGTCGAGCGTAGCTTATCTCGATCTCCCGGCCTGGACGATGTGCGTCGCCAAAGCGGATGAAGAAGGAATCACACGTGAGAACCGGCAAGCGCCGCCATACGAATTGAATTACCGAAAAGCGATTTCTGCTTTGAAAGGACCGAATTGAAAGTCCGCTTTGAAAATGTATCGTTTACCTACGACACCAGAACCGCGCTGAAGAACGTTTCGTGCGAGTTCGATTCGGGGAGAACTATTCTGGTCGTGGGACACAACGGATCTGGCAAAAGCACTTTCCTCAAACTGATGAACGGCATTCTGAAGCCGACCGTGGGACGAATCACGCTCGGAGAGACAATTACAGACGGCAAGCGAACCAGCGAGCTGGCGAGACTTTGCGCACTGAGCTTTCAAAATCCCGACGACCAGCTTTTCGCTCAGACGGTGAAAAAGGAACTTAGATTCGGCATAGATAACATCGGGAGGGGCGACGGACTCTTCGACTCCATCGTGGATACCCTTCACCTTGCCGAGCATCTGAAATCAAATCCCTACTCGTTAATGTACGCGCTTCGCAGACTTGTGACGATAGGTGGATCGGCGGCCATGGGGACTCCGATTCTGGCGCTCGATGAACCTACCGCTGGTTTATCGCTTCGCGAAAAGAAATATCTGGGGACTCTTCTTGCCTTCCTCAAGGCGAGAGGTACCACTGTCGTGATGGTCACGCATGATTTGAATTTTCTTCTCCCTTACGCTGACGACATGCTGCTGCTTTCACACGGCGAGGCGCAGTTCAGCGGCGAGAGGGATAGGCTGTTCGCCGGGAAGGACGCGAGAGACTTGATGAGACGAGCGGGGATCGGCTATCCGGCGTACGCCAGAATTTCCTCCGCTCTAGATCTGGAGCTGCCGGCCTTCAGCGCGGAAGAAATAGTGGAATGCTTGAAAAAAAAGAGAGCCGGTACCACCCGGCGCACAAACGGGCGGCACCAGCTCGAGGGGGCATAACTATACCATGTTTAATGCGGCCGCTCACACGCGACCGACATTATTCAGCTCCGCTATAAGTTCGCTCTTCGTGAAATTCCTTCTATCAATGAAACTGAGTTTGCTCTCATAATCTTTCAGTAATTCTGAGACCAACCTAACGTTCTCTGGGCTAGTAAGAAGAAGCGTTTTCCCCGCGTCTCTTAAAGCACTCACTACTTCAGCTGTGATGTTATCTGGCTTGGCATCGACAACCAGAACGCTATCACCATTGAGCTGACCTAGCGCGTTTTCAGCAGACTTCGGGCTTAACCTCGTTGTTCTAAACCCGACGCCGTCCATTATGGTAGTGAATAGACTGTACAGCTGTTCGTCTTCGGTTACAAAGTAAATTTCCTCTTCGGGGGACGAAACGCTCCCATTCTTCTCCGGCGCATCGGAATGGGTCAAAACTGACTGCGGGAAGTAAACGACGATCGTTGTGCCCGCTCCGTAGACACTGTCGATCCATATATTACCGCCATGGAGCTCAACCAACCTCTTGGTCAGTGCGAGTCCGAGACCACTTCCGGATCGGGCGTCTCCTAATTGCACGAAGGGTTTGAAGAGCTTATCAAGATCTTCTTTCTTTATACCTGTTCCTTTATCTATCACGCGCAACTCGACCCCGCTGCCCGATTTTACCATTTCCAGGCGTACTGTGCTCCTGTCCGGGCTGTAATTTATGGCATTGTTCAGGAGGTTGTAGAGTATTTGCTTGAACTTCACAGTATCCGCGATCAGCACGTCGACACCATCTTCGAACATGGTATTAACGGTGACGTGCTTACGATCGAGCAATGGGCGTAGTATGCGACTTACGCTTTCAACGACTTCTCGAACGGAAAACTCCTGCAGGTCAAGCTTCATTTTCCCGGTTTCAACTTTCGCCAGATCCAGGACGTCGTTAATGAGGCTAAGGAGATGTTTCCCGGCCGTTACGATGTTGCCGCTGAACTCGAGGAGAAGTTCTTTGTCGAGATCGTCGGTGTCCGTGTGGATTATGTCGGCGAAACCTATTATTGAATTCAGCGGAGTACGGATCTCGTGGCTTACATTCGCGAGAAATTCAGATTTGGATTTATTCGCCACATCCGCCCTCTTCACTTCTTCAATAAGATTCGCGGAGTTCGATTTCAGTGCGAGTATCTCGCTTTGAGTGACGAAGTAGGCTTCCAAGATTTTTGCGGCGGCAATTATCGCCTCGATTACCTCCGGACTTGGCTTTAGCGCTATGACCGCGCTGCTAATCCAGTCCCGCTCTCTTACCGGCGCCACAAGGTAACCCTGCGAATTCACGAAATCACGAGCCGCCAGATCGCTAAGGAGCACCTGCGGAACATTGATAATGAATCCCGCCTTCTCCTTCACTTCGAATTTGTTGGAGCCAGCGTCCAAGCTTACCAGCGCCACTCCGTCGGCTCGGCTGAGGTCCATAATATCCTTCAAAAATCCTCTCATGTCATTTTGAACGAACAGCCGCCGAGCCGATTCGAGAAGCTGCTTGTATGTCGAGAGGAGAAAATCCCTGTTTTCTACAGGCTCGAAAATCACCGCCTGCAAATCGTCGTTCCCTTTTATGATGGTCAACCTTGCGCGTACCTTCAGCCCATCGCGTCTCATGTAATTGAACTCACCCTGAAGTTTCGGCAGACCCGAGCTTAATTTACTCGTTTCATCCGGTCTGACTGCTGACGCCAGAATCTCAGCGACCTCATCGGATTGCGCGCTGCTCCCGTCAAGTCCGAATATCCGGTAAAAAGCGCTGTTGATCGAAGTGATCTTGTAATCAGGATTCTGGACTTTGCCGTCGGCAGCTAATACAACCATTCCAAGATTCAAACTCTCGAGAGCGTCCAGGACGAAAGAATCAGTGGGATTAAACGTCTTGCGGATGCTGTCTTCCACCGAAGGAGAAAACACCGCGAACAAATTTTTGTCGACCCTCAGTATGGCGATTCTCCTGCCGAGAGTTTTGCTCGCAAAAACTTTTCGATCCTTTCCGCTCTTACTCAACTCCTCAACCATCTCGGCAAGTTCTGGTTCATTAGACCGGTGAAACGAAGTTATGAAAGCGTCGTTTTCGTGAACGATATTTCCTCTTCGGTCTATGAGGGCGTAAGGCGTCCCAAGGTCCTTCAAAGCAGACCTCACAACCTGCTCCATCTTATCGAGAAGCGACCTGGAGAGCTTCTCCCTGATAAGTTCCTGCATGTACCAGTACTCAGTCGGGGCAAGCTGTGCATCGCTCTTCAACTCTATCCTGCACGAGAACTCCTGGTCATCCACGACGAAGATTATCATCTTACCGCTCTGGCCTGGAATTTCGCGCGATGAGATTTGCCTCTTGTCGATATGATTGAGTGCGCTGTCTATCCTTTCGAGGACGCTCAAAGACTTCCTGTTCTCAGCCCCTTCAGAAATGAGAAACTCGCCGAACGCGCTGCCGCTGAAAGTCAGCCTGCTTTCTTTCGAGCCATACGCCCTCTCCAGCGCTGACAGGGCACCTCTCAGCACATCCTCAAGAGATGCGTTCTTCGGAATTTTGAGACCTGCGATGGTTTTTATTCTTCGTGCGGACTCAAGTTCGTTTTCCAGGTTCTTCTGTTTCTTCATGAACCCGTATACCACCATCAGCAGCAGCGACAAGACTGCCGCAATCACAAGTAAAGTTTCGCTCATTTAAATGCCTCCTCGAAAGTGCGTCAACTGGAGTATTCGAGCGCATCAACAATCCAGTTGATATAGTTCTTGCGAAGAAGCTTCTCGGCGGCCGATCTCACCCTGTCGGATTCCTCGGCGGTATTACCCTCTTCCACCGCGGCCTGAACGTATTCGGGCTCGACAAAAAGGATGGGCATCGAACTCTGAAGAGAATCAATCTTCGCATCGTCTGCGTATTTGGAGTCGACAATAAATAGGTCCATTTTTCCGGAGATAGCACGTGCGTTCGCCTCTTCGGCAGTATCGACAAACTCCAGTTCGTACTTGGGATGCGGAAACGCTTTAGCGACAAGCTTCAAGGCATCCGAATTCTCTATCAGCACAAGTGTTTTGCAGACTAACGACATCTCTTTTTCCTTTCGCATTATGCAATGCAAAATCGTGCCATGATCTGGGGCCGCACGCCGACGGCGACGAGCGCCGTAACCGCCAGGAGAACAAGCAGTTATACGCAAAGCCCAATTAGTCGGTTGAACTAGTAGCTGAAAATGGTGTAAAGATTACTTAAAGGTCGGAAATTTTAGCGGGTTTTAGGCGGGAATTCCTGGCTTAACATAGATTACCTCTTCTCTGTCAAGGAGGACAGCGCCCGGTTGCCCCTTGGCTTTCTTAACGAATTTTCTCATAGTATAAGCGACGGGAACAATCCCGCTTGTCCGCGCCTTGCTGTAGTGAGCCGCGATACTGGCCGCGAATTCCAGGACCTGCTTCTGAGGGTATTCCCTCGATCCATTTCTTATTATCACGTGCGAGCCAGACACACCGCGAGCATGAAGGAATACATCGTTCGGTTTCGCGAATCCGAAAGTAAGCTCGTCGT
>JAJYOS010000470.1 GCA_021796055.1 Bacteroidota bacterium | reverse complement strand
AGCGACTCAAGCTCACGCTCATCGTGCGGAATTTTACAGCTGGTCTTCGACAGAGATGCATAGTTTGAGAACTCGATCATTCGATAGAACGAATAACTCTCAATCGCCTCCTCGGATTTCTCCTCCGAAACTGCTCCGAGTGCCGCAAGACCTTCCATCAAAAGCGGTATGCTAGTGGGGAAGATCTCCTTCAGCTCGCTTATCCTCTTGAGCGAAAGAGTCTGTGCCAAGAATTCGATTGCGAACAAGCCGCCGTCGCCGGTTTTGACATCGATTTCGTCGAAGTAGCTGTGACTCTGAATTGCTTTCGAGTAGAGCGAGCTGATTTCTTCGGCCGCCGCAGGCGTAAGGTCATGGCTGTGAAGAGATCTGGATACCGCATCGCGCAATGTTGCTTCTTTTCCGAGGATGCGGAAGCGAGTCATTGCCATCCTCTCCCAGACTGACAGCCGCTTTTCCAGGTAGACATTGTATTCGGATTCGGTCATCAGGAGCGGGGCGCTCTTGCCTTCGGGCCTAAGCTTTAGATCGACGCTGAAGACCGGCTTCCCGGTTCCGTCAAGAAGCTCCCTTTGAATCTCCGGAATTTTTTTCTCGATGGACGATTTGTCTGATTTCAGCCGGTCGGGCAGAATGAAGATCACATCGAGGTCCGACATAAAGGACATCTCGCGTGAGCCGAATTTACCTCCCGCAATTATCATTGGTGCCCTTTTCGGGAATACACGATTCACGGCGCTCAGGAAAAATTTCTCCGCCACGTCTGTCCACCTTGTGTGCATTTCCGAAAGCGAAATATCGCCGAGAAGATACAGAATGCCCAGTTTTATTTCGTTGAATTCTTTTGCCAGGGAGAGCGACAGCGTATCAGGCATGTAGACATCGACACCCAAAAGACGATCGGGAGCGATTATAAGATCGAGCAGCAGCGGCTCGACAGTGATATAATCGACAAAGCGGGTGGCCTTTGAGCAAAGGGTAAGCACCAACCGGCTGAATGTTTCATTTGAAAGAGACTTGTAGAATACTTCCAGGCTCTTGATGGCTGGTACGAGACGCGCGAGATTTCTTAAAGTGAGATCTGGATCGACCGTCAGCTTAATATCCTCGAGGAGGTGGGGTGCGATTTCCCGGAATGCCCGTGTAACCGCCGAAGGAAATTCTATGTCTCCTGCGCGGGTCACTCCCCTGGAGAGGAACTGGACATTTCGGTAGCTCTCTTCGATCCTTTCCAACCCATAGTTCTCCAGCACGTGCCTCGTCCGCTCATCGTTAACGGTGCCCTCCAATAGCTGCTCGATCTCGCTGCGCTCGATGGGCTGCTCAATCCTGAACACGTTGTTGAACAGATCCGAAACAGAATCGAAATAGGCGAACAGCTCATTCCTGAACCGCCGCTCGTTCTTGTAGTCGCATCTCTTGGACAGCTCTCTGAATTCCTTCCCGTCGGAAGGCAGGGTGTGAGTCTGCTTGTTGCTGAAGAGCTGTAGCCTGTGTTCGACCAGTCTGAAGAACTTATATGCATCGGAGAGACGCTGCGCTTCCTGCCTGGAGAGAATCTTGTTTTCGCCGAGGCAGCGGACCGCTTGAAGTGTATTACCGGTCTGGAGATCGGGATACGAGCCGCCGTTGAGAAGCTGCAAAGCCTGGACGATGAATTCGATATCCCTTATCCCGCCGCGGCGAAGCTTTATGTCGTATTCGGTCGGGCTAGCGGTCTCGATCCTGATTTTCATTCTCGGAATCTCATCTATCGGGTTCTCAAGCCATGTTCTCGGGTAGATAAATGGCCGGAGAGTCTTCAGGAAAATGTCGCTGACCTTCTCGTTTCCCGCGACATGGCTGGCCTTGATTAGCATTTGGCGTTCCCACAATTCGCCTCGAGACTCGTAGTAAGAAAGAGCGCTATCTAAGCTCTGCGCCGCCGGACCGGCTTGGCCGTCCGGTCTCAAGCGAAGATCCACCCGATAGAGATGTCCCTCCGGCGATTCCGCCGTCAGCATCTTCACCAGTTGACCCACAAAATTGTTCGCCTGCTCCGATGCCTTGTGCGCATCTTCATGTCCTTCATCCGAGAACAAAAAGAGGAGATCGATATCCGAGCTGTAATTCAGTTCATTCCCACCGAGCTTTCCAAGTGCAATGCATGCGATGTCCGGCGGTGTGAGGTTATGCTTTGTGACATATTCCGTTGAGATGATTTGAAATGAAACTTTCAAGATGGATTCAGCAAGATCTGATACCTGGTGGGTGGTGTGTTCGATGTCGTCTTTCCCACAAATGTCGCGAGCTCCAATTCTCAATATCTCTCTTTTGTAGATTCTCCGGATGTAATCCGATTTGCGCGAGAAATCTTTGTAGATAGCGACTTGTCCCGACATCTCTTGTTGCAGACGAGAAGGATCGAGCGGCGACTCAATCCCGGCCGGCGAGAAGAGAAAGCGAAAGAATGCCGGATGCCTGACCAGGATATCTGAAAGATACTGGCTCGTAGAAATTACTTTGAGAAAATCGGAAAGGAGCTTCGGATCCTTCGAGATATCCGAAAGCACAGACGCCGAATTTGGAGTGGCGGAGATGAATCTTTCGAAGTTATTTACCGTCATAAATTGGTCGGGCAGAGTTGCGCTGGCCTGCTCCAACTGTTCCACAAGCCGTGATGCGCTTGCTGCCGTGCCGGAGTTAACGGTCAATTCAAATATTTTGGAAAGGATGGCGGCTACTTTTTCATTCGCTCTTGCCTTCACGATTATTTGACACCGCTTTCGTGCAGGTAGCGCAGAGTGATATGCGCCAGGAGAGCTGAGCCGTACATCATAGCCGATTCGTCTATTGCGAATTTGGAGCTGTGTATGGAAGCGGTCGCTCCGATTTTCGGATTTCTCGCGCCCATCCACCAGAAAGATCCCGGTTTCTTTTGAAGGTAGTACGAAAAATCCTCTGCACCCATCACGGGAGGTATGATGACTGCTCCCTTTTTCCCGAGGATTTCACCCGCTCTTTCAATGGCAAAGTCAGTTTCCTTTTGGGAATTTATGAGTACCGGGTATCCGCGACTCACTTCGACGACGCATTTGCCGCCAAGCCCTCTCGATGTTTCCTCAGCGGTCTTCTTTATCAGATCCAGAGCCCTGGATCTCCATTTCTCATTCATAGCACGGAAAGTCCCCATGAGTTTTACAGAGTCGGGGATGATGTTCGTTGCGGTGCCGCCATGTATAGACCCTATGGTAAGTACCGAAGGTTCGAAAGGGTTCCTACTCCGGCTTATTACTGCCTGGAGCGCGGTTATGATGTGCGCACTGATTAGTATAGGGTCTACCGCCTGGTGTGGTTTGGCGCCATGGCCGCCTTTGCCGAGCACCGTAATGTAGATTTCATCTGCCGACGCCATGGTGGGACCAGGCCGGAATCCGGCGGTTCCTACCGGAAGGTCGGTGGTTATGTGCTGACCGAAAATCGCGTCCACCTCTGGATCCGAAAGGGCGCCATCTTTGATCATCGACGGCGCACCACCGGGATTCTTTTCTTCACTGGGCTGGAAAAGAAACTTGACCGTCCCGCGGATCTCTTCTTTGAGCTGCATGAGAATCTTAGCCGCTCCCAAGAGCATAGCCATGTGGCTATCGTGACCACAAGCGTGCATTTTCCCCTGACGTTTGCTCTTGAAAGGAAGATCGGTCTCTTCAGCAACGGGGAGGGCATCCATATCAGCTCTCAACGCAACGACGGGTCCTCTCGCTCTCTTATCGAGAATTCCCACCAATCCGGTCTTCGCTACACCTTGTGTCGTTCCGATGCCGAGCCTTTTTAATTCACAGGCTACCAAATTGGCGGTGTCATATTCTTCGAATGCCAATTCCGGGTACTGGTGGAGCTGCCGTCTGATTCTTACAACTTCGGGGTAGAACTCCCTCGCGAGTGAAAGACACGTCCGCGCTGAAATGTCGGCGGATGCGTGGTTCTTATCTTCCATTACCTAAAAATATTCCGTCTTCTCCTTAAATTCAATTGAGTGGAAGTCACTTGACCTCCATTACCTTGAAACTTAAATTACGTTCGGATGACGCTACCGAATCAACTTACCGTTCTGAGAATTCTGCTGACGCCTCTGTTTGTTGTCCTGTTCGTGAGCGACAATATAGTGCTCAAGCAGCTATCGGTTGCGGTTTATGCCGTAGCAGCATTGACCGATTGGTACGACGGGTGGGTGGCGAGAAAAATCGGTAAAGTCACGAGATGGGGTAACTTTCTCGATCCTCTCGCGGACAAAATACTTACTTCTTCTGCGTTCATGGCTTTTGCTTGGCTCGGACTGGTCCGCTGGTGGATGGTCTGGGCTATAGTCATACGCGATATCTCCATTACCCTACTACGGTCCTTTGCTGAGCTGCGCGGAAACAGCCTTCATACAAATTTCAGTGCAAAGATTAAAACATTCACGCAGATGGTTTTCATATATGGCTTGCTGATTGCTGTGGTTGTTAGAGCAACAACTCCGGAGCTGTCGCGAGTTCTTAGCATTGTGCTTTCACAGGGTGTCCTATACTATTCAATGCTGGTAGTAACAGTGCTTACTCTCGGGACCGGTCTGCAATATGTTGTGGATAACTTCAAAATGATCCAAACTTCCTTCAGGGCGCTCAGTGGAAGAGCAGAGTCCGAGTAAGCCCGGAATCTCTTTTGTCGATAATCTAATCTCAACCGGTTTGGGGAGCGGTCTATCGCCGATCGCTCCAGGGACATTCGGGACTCTTCTCGGTCTAATCGTTTACTTCATTCCGGGATTTGACAGGCTATATGTCATACTCCCGGCAATAGTGGTGTTCTTCTTCTGGGGGTCATACTCGGCAGGAAGAGCCGAAAGAGTTTACGGACACGACCCTTCAAGAGTGGTCATCGATGAGGTAGTTGCAATGTGGATTTCACTTCTCTTTCTTCCGAAGAGGCTGTTCGTTGCGGCAATTGCGTTCTTGATTTTCAGGCTGCTTGATATTTTCAAGCCTTATCCCGCGAACTACTTCGACAAGAATAACGGGGGGCTCATGATAATGCTCGATGATGTGGTTTGCGCCGTATACACGAACGTGATTCTCCATATTATTTTGAGATTCGCGTAAGGAATCAGACCGAGTTCATTTTAGGGGCGGTACTTCCATTGTACTGGTGGTGAAGGACCATGTTTCCCATATTCTGTCGCGGCTGGCTGGCTCGGCTGCCTTTACGATCTTCCTTTTCTTCGTTATCTTAGAACCGGAATTCTGATGAAAACTGCAGCAGTTATAACAATCGGCGACGAGATACTCATCGGTCAGGTTACGAACACTAACGCCGCGTTCATCGGTCAGAAGATGTCGGAAACGGGGATAGAAGTTGCTCGGACCGTGGTAGTCGGAGATAACTACGACGGCATAATGAAAGTCTTCAGGGAATACTTCGGACAATATGACGCTCTTCTGGTAACGGGCGGTCTCGGCCCTACTCATGATGATATCACGAAAAAAGTTGTGGCAGATTTCTTCGGTGCGAAGCTTGTTATGGATGACCGGGTACTGGAAAACGTTCGCGACAGGTTATCGAAAAGAAACATCCCTATGAAGAAGGTAAACGAGGCGCAGGCGCTTGTACCTGAAGGATGCGAGGTACTAATGAACCATTGGG
>JAJYOS010000469.1 GCA_021796055.1 Bacteroidota bacterium | reverse complement strand
ATTACCTAGCTATCTTAGCATCGTAAATCATCCGGGGTGATGGTGCCCGGCACGCGTCGCACAAAAACATATCGGTGCTATGAAAAGACGGAAATTCTTTGAAGTTATGGGAATCGGGGCCGGTGCTGCCGCGGCTCTTCCACTCACCTCAAAGGTGAGAACACTTCAGGCGGTTATCTCACATGATGTGGTTCCGAATTTTCCAGTATCGGATTGGCAGGCCGTTGTCGACGAAGGATGGGGACCCACCGGAGCCGCCGTAGGCCCCGGTACGTGGGATGGAGTTCCGCTGAAGAGCCCCGCCATACCTGGTCTCTATGGTGATGGGCCTTTCAGGCCGGAATGGAACTCTCTACTAGAATATGAAGCGCCGGAATGGTTTCGTGATGCTAAGTTCGGCATTTGGGCTCACTGGAGCCCGCAATGCGTTCCGGAGGACGGCGATTGGTACGCGCGCAACATGTACATCCAAGGGCAGGGACAGTATGATAACCAGCTTTCGCACTATAGTCATCCTTCGAAGTTCGGTTACAAAGATCTCTGTGCCCAGTGGACCTTGTTGAACTGGGATCCGGAAGAGCTCATCGAGCGATACAAGAGAGCGGGCGCGAGACTATTTCTGGCGCTCGCCAATCATCATGATGGATTTGATACATGGGCATCCAAATACCACGAGTGGAACGCCAGCAAGATCGGACCGAGGCGCGATGTCATCGGCGCCTGGGCCGCCGCCGCAAGACAACAGGGATTGCGCTTCGGGGTGACCGTGCACGCGGCACGTAACTGGTGGTGGTTTCAGGTGGCGCATCTGAGCGACAAGTCAGGTCCGCTTGCAGGTGTCCCTTACGACGGACAGCTGACTAAAGAGCTCGGGAAGGATCAGTGGTGGCAGGGATTGGATCCTCAGGTACTTTACGGCCGTAAGCACGGCGTTAAAGAAAATCCCGATGAGGCTTACGTGCGGAATTACTACAACAGAGTCCGAGACCTTGTCGATCAGCATGATCCGGACCTGTTATACTTTGACAATGGAGGTCTACCTCTCGGCTGGGCCGGCATGAACATAGCGGCTTACTTTTACAATCATTATCTGAAGACCCACCACGGTAAGCTCGACGCTGTCCTCACCATAAAACAGGTGCCCGACAATGAGGCAAAGGCAGTTGTTGCGGACTACGAGCGCGGCGTCACCTCACGCATTATGCCGCATCCGTGGCAGTCTGAAACTTGCATCGGCGACTGGCACTACAATCGATGGCTGTACATTAACCACACTTATATGAAACCTGGCGAGGTTATCCGCTGGCTGATCGATGCGGTAAGCAAGAACGGGACTTTCATACTGAATATCCCTGGGAAACCAGATGGGACCATCGATTCGGAAGAGAAAGCAATCGTCGAATCGATTGGAAGCTGGATGCAGACGAATGGCGAAGCCATTTACGCCACCAGGCCGTGGAAGACTTTTGGAGAAGGTCCCAACGCGGTAAAGTCAGGCTCATTCGCAGGTGCCAGCACGGCGTCTCTCGACTCGAAGGATATCAGATTCACGCGGAATAAACGAGGCGATACTGTCTATGCGATATTCCTTGGCTGGCCCAAAGGAAAGAAATTTCAAATCAAGAGTCTCGGTACAGCCTCGCAGTTCAACCCCGGCAAGGTGGCACACGTTGAACTTCTCGGCTGCGTTGACAAGCTCGAATGGACACAGTCGGCTGAGTCGCTGACAGTTGAGAAACCGCTCGAGAAGCCGTGCGACTTCGCTTTCGCATTGAAAATCCGGCTTTCGTGAAGAGCGATTCTGCCCACGAAAGGAAACGCTTCAACTGAGGTGGTCCGCGGCGAACCCGAAGACTTTATCGAATTCTGCGGTCACCTCGCTGGCGATTTTCTCTTCCGTGGGAAATGGATTGACGTGCGCGTAAGGATACGGGAAATCCAGAATCTTTACGGGTATGCCGATATCACGGTATTCTCCTTTAAGGGCGTTCAGCACTTCTGCCGGAGGGACGACGCTGTCCTTCGTTAGCGCAACCGCGAATAGCCTGAGCTGCAATTTTCTGAAAAGCTCTTCGCGCAATTGCTTCTTCTTCTGGTAACTCAGCATCGCTTTGAAGATTGTGCCTGCCGGATGAGCGTCGCTGAAATAGTGAGCGATCCGGTGATCCAGAGAAAGCTCAGATTCCAATCGCTCAGTGAAGTAAGAGTAAATGGCTATCGTCGCGTCACTGTCGAGTATGAACCTGGAATTTGGCGACATTCTATCGAGCGTGGGTCCGCCGCAGAAGAGAAAAAGGCGCGACTTGTCGAAGTAGTTGTATGGATTTGCCATTATTAGAATTTCGCTGAGGAACGAGCCGATCGAATAGCCGAAGAGATCGATCGTGGCGTCGGCCCTGATGTGTGGATTTAGTCCCTTTCTGATTTCCGAGATAAAGCTGACGATATCGTCGAACGTCTGAAGCCCAGACCAGAAAAAACGTTGCGGTATCAACTCGATGCGAGAACTTATTGCGGCGTTTGCGAAGCTTGAATTCATTATTGAAGGGGAATAATTCTTTCGCGCCGTTGCGACGCTATTCATTGTCCGCGATTCGCCCCATGCGGATGGCGCGCGGTTCATATGAAATGCTATCGGAAAGAGAATAGCCGCCTTTCCTGTAAGCTCAACGATGCGCTCGGCCCACGGGAGATATTTGCTCCAGCTTCGCTCGTTCAGCCCGTGAAAAATGAAAACCACTCCAGTCTCAGGATTATCTGACCTCTTCCTGAACAACGTGTAAGTGAAATCCCTGTTCTCAAGCAAGTCGACATCGGCATGTCTAAGCGTTTCGGGGTACGCTTGAAGCTTCCGGCCTAAGACTTCGTTGGTCTTTTCATGGAACGTCGCGCCGTGCTCTTCACATCGGTAGTCACTCGCTCCTGGAAGGATCGTCCAGTATCTTGAATGAAAGGCACATCGATGAATATCGATTTGAGTGTTGGGAGGCCTGATGAAATCAGCATTGGATAGATAAGCGTCCCTGAGTACGATATATTTTTCCCGGTAGTTCATCAGTCGAGCACGATGGAACATGTTAAACCCATCGCGGGAAATAAAAAAGGAAAAAAGGTGAAAAAGATTGAGTCCACTTCTCGGAGAAGTCGCCACGAACTTTGCAAGGTTTCCTGAACGCCGTTCGCGGTACGGCCGATTCGATTTATTGGATGGCGGGCCAATGCATTGCCTTCGCCTCTTTTCTTGAATCAAGCACTTAGATTATCTTACGGCTTAAGCTCCGGCAGTCCGAGAGTTGATGGAACGGCAGGAAGGAACTCGGCTGCGGGAGATGACGTTCGTAAATCAAAATGGTCACTTTCAGAGGTCGGATGAGTTCCTGCATAAGATCATCGCGCAAATTGGATTCATTTTCCGAGATTTTTCTGCTCCTGATTGCCGTCACGCTTCTCATCAATTTCTCCAGGTGCACGGGGCAGGTTCTGCCTTTCAAATCGTACACGACGCGCGAAGGTCTCCTTTCGAATGGAGTCACAACCCTTTTTCAGGATTCTTATGGCTACCTCTGGATAGGGACGACGGACGGGCTGAGCGTCTATAACGGAGAGTCGTTCAAGAATTACACGGTAGTGAACGGATTGGCTTCAAGCTGGGTCAATTGCATCATCGAAGACAACAAAGTCAGGGGAGAGATTTGGATCGCCACGCTTGGCGGAGGAGTGAGCAATTTCTTCAGGGGAACATTCAGGAATTTCGCAGTCGGCAGTAATGCGTGGACAAACAGAGTTAATTCGATTTGCCAGGGTGGTGATGGAACGATTTACTGCGCGACGGATCGGGGAGTGTACGCGCTCGTGAACGGCAAATCTTCGTTGCTTAGCCCGAAAATACCAGCCCGGGGATTCACACAGATCGGATGCTGGGGGGACACACTCTTTCTTCTCGACGACAAAGGAGAGTGTAGCACTTACAATCTGTCGAATGGAGTGTTCGCTCACCTGAAAGACCGGGGGCATGTAAAGACCGATGTGAGCGCTTTTCTGCTGGGTCGAATGCATCATTTGTGGCTGGCATTAATGGATGGCACCATAGAGGATTACTTCACGGGCAAGGCGATGTGTCATGCGACAGGGGAACCCGCAAATTTCCTCCTGGAAGGGAGTGGCGGTATAATCTGGGTCGGGAGCAGTGACGGCCTCTATGATATCGATGAACGTGTATTCGGCAAAGTACCGGTGGTCCACTTCACGAGCGCGAACGGACTTCCCGATGACAAAGTATGGTCAGGATTTGTGGATAGAGAAGGCGAACTTTGGCTTGGTGTCGGCTCCGCGGGGCTCTGCAAGCTCGCGGATGAAAACAGATTCGATTTCGAACAGTCTATTCCGAGTATAGCCATTGATAACTCCCAGGCCGCAGATGACGAGAGAGGACACATTTGGTCAATCGATTCATCCGGAGTTCTTGAGATTTGGCGCTCCGCATCCGGGATGGTCATTAGCAAGTTGCACCACTTCGATGAATTTGGATTGTCACGCCCAGACTATTCGCTCCGTGTTACGAGTGGATCTACTCTCTGGCTTTCCAGTGAGAGCGGCGTTATCCGGCGGTACAGGATAATCTGGAAAGATCGCGGTCCTTCAAGAGTAATCCTCGTGGCAAAATACAGGATATCCCGACCGTTCTCGAACGGCCAATTTCTTACCTTCTACATCGACCGGCAGGAAAGGATATGGTGCAGCCTCAACAAGATAGGCGTATTGGAGACGGATGCGAAACAGATTAGAGGACGGCGCGTCGTGCATCTGATTCAAAAAGGTCTCCCCGACAATTCAATCCGGGCTATGTTTGAGGACAAAGGCGGAAATATGTGGTTCGGCGGATACATCGGAGGGCTCTCGGAATTTCGTCATCCGTTTCAGAATGACTCTTCTGTTACTGAATACACGACGAGAGACGGGTTGCCTGATAACGCTATCCGAGCGATTACCGAAGACAGCGCCGGTCACCTCTGGATCGGAACACGATTCGGTGGGATAGCAATAATGAAGGACGGAAGGTTTGTAAATATTTCTGCGCGGGACGGTCTGATAAGCAATGGAGTTTGGGCGATCGGAAGAGACGAGAACGGCGGCATGCTTCTTGGCACGCAACTCGGTCTCCAGAGCATAAAGAGACATGGAAAGAGCGGATGGACATTCCGCGATCTTGGCGACAGGAGCCCTGTTTATTCGCTCGGCATAAGCAAAATGGGATTGAGATGGACCTGCACACCGGCGGGAACAACAGTAATAAAGCTGGAACGCAGAAGTACTCCGAGACCGGCTCCATGGGTCCACGTCACTAAATTCCTTGTCAACGGTGAGACTCAAGGGTTCAAGTACGATCCAGCTTTCCCGTACAGCGAGAACACGATGACGTTTGATTTTAATGGAGTCAGTCTGCGAGATGGGAAGGAGCTATCCTACCGATATATGCTCGTCGGAGTAGACAAAAACTGGCGTTACTCTCCCAGCTCCCATGCGGTAACCTACGTCTCGCTCGGGCCGGGTAGCTACAAGTTCAAAGTGAAGGCCGTCGAGCCCTCGGGCCTCGAAAGTGAGAATGCCGCTTCAATTTCCTTCGCCATCGTTCCTCCTTATTGGCAACATTGGTGGTTTTTAGCTCTCGT
>JAJYOS010000468.1 GCA_021796055.1 Bacteroidota bacterium | reverse complement strand
TCGACGAATACGACCTGGACGAGCTTTTCGGCGGCAGCGAAGAGCTCCTTGCAGTGACCACACCGAAGGATGCAGTCCGTCTGTTTCTTGACGAGGAACTCTCCGGGCGTGAGGAAATGAAGCGCATAATGGCGTTGCATGAGAAAGCAGTAGTCAATTTCGGACTTGAACATATCGACTCTGCCCTAACGGGAATCTTCGGAGAGGTACATGCCTAGAATCGGAATGTCAGACTGCGGAGAAAAAAACGTAAACTACGAGAAATACCTGAAACGGATTCCCCGGTCCGAAGTAGTTCTGCTTAGAAAAGGAGATGAAGCAGAGGCAGTGAAATGCGACGGCCTCGTTCTTACCGGCGGTCCGGACGTCACTCCGGAGCTATATGGGGATTGGGCCGACGAGACTGTGCACGTCGATTCCGAGAGAGACGGGTTTGAGTACAGGCTTGTGGATGCGGCTTTGAGGAGGCAAATGCCGATACTCGGGATCTGCCGCGGCCTGCAAATCCTCAACGTGTACTTGGGAGGTACCCTCATTATTGATCTGGAAAAGTACTACAAGCGGAGCCATGCGGCCGTTTCAAACACCGAGGACAGATATCACGGCGTACGACTTGCCGACGGGTCATCATTAAAGAAGTGGATAAAACAAAACGAAGGCACTGTAAACAGCGCACACCATCAGGCGGCAGAAAGAATCGGCAGCGGGTTGAGAATAGCTGCCAGAGCAGATGATGGAACTGTTGAAGCCATTGAAGGAGAAGATAATCTGCCGAGCAGGATTGTATCGGTCCAATGGCATCCGGAAAGGATAAATTTTGAAGATCCTTTTGCGCTTGGGGTGTTGAATCTGTTTACTTCATACGTTTCACAAGAACAATAACATTGACAACAATCTTTGATGGAGGTTAGAAAATGAGTAAAACAAAATTTGTCTATTTCTTCGGCGGGGGAAAAGCCGATGGAAAGGCAGAGATGAAGAACCTACTCGGCGGTAAGGGGGCGAATCTGGCCGAAATGACAAACATAGGCCTGCCCGTTCCTCCGGGGTTTACCATAACCACGGAAGTATGCACTTACTATTATGCCAACAAGAGATCATACCCCAAGTCGCTGAAGGATGAGGTTGTAAAGGCCATGAAGCGCCTGGAATCATCTGTGGGGGCGAAGTTCGGCGACAAACAAAACCCGCTACTCGTTTCGGTCCGTTCGGGTGCCAGAGCTTCGATGCCCGGGATGATGGACACGATCCTGAACCTTGGAATCAATGACAACGTCGTCGAAGGACTTTCAAAGAAGACGAACAATCCGAGGTTTGCTTACGATGCCTACAGACGTTTTGTCCAGATGTACGGCGACGTCGTGCTGGGACTGAAGCCGACCCACAAAGATGAGATTGACCCGTTCGAGGCGATAATCGAGAAGAAGAAAGAGGAGAAGGGCGTCCATAACGATACAGATCTGACCGCTGAGGATCTCAAGGATCTCGTCAGGAAGTTCAAGACTGCGATCAAGGAGCGGACAGGACACGATTTCCCGGAGAATCCCATGGATCAACTCTGGGGAGCGATTGGTGCAGTGTTTGGATCATGGAACAACGACCGTGCTATCGCCTATCGAAAAATGTATGACATTCCCGAGTCGTGGGGAACGGCGGTCAGTGTCGTCGCAATGGTGTTCGGAAATATGGGCGAATCCTCTGGTACCGGTGTGGCATTCACCCGGGATCCTGCGAGCGGGAAGAACGCCTTCTACGGTGAATACCTGATGAACGCGCAGGGTGAGGATGTCGTAGCAGGTATCCGCACACCTATTCCTCTTTCCAGGCTTTCGGAGGAGAATCCGAAGATATACAAGCACCTCGATAACATCCGTAAGACGCTCGAGAAACATTACAGGGACATGAATGACATCGAGTTCACAATTCAAGAAGGGAAGCTCTACATGCTTCAATGCCGTGTCGGGAAAAGAACGGCATTCGCTGCTATCAAGATGGCAGTGGATATGGTGGCGGAGAAATTGATCACGGAGCGCGAAGCACTTGCAAGAATTGAACCCGACCAGCTGAATCAACTCTTGCGACCTGTCTTCGACCTGGAGCAAAAAGCCGCGGCCGTAAAGGGTGGAAGGCTTCTGGCAAAAGGCCTGAACGCCGGTCCCGGTGCCGCGACAGGGAGGGTCGTATTTAATGCTCCTGACGCCGAAGAATGGAATAAGAGGGGCGAAACCGTTATCCTTACCCGCATAGAAACTTCTCCTGAAGATATTAGAGGCATGGATGCTTCGGCCGGAATTTTGACCGCCCGTGGTGGAATGACCTCACATGCAGCGCTTGTTGCCAGACAGATGGGAAAGGTCTGCGTGGCAGGCTGCTCCGCCCTCGAGATCGACTATTCAAAACACATGATGAATGTGAATGGGAAGACAGTCAAAGAAGGCGATTGGATATCCATCGACGGAACGACAGGCGAAGTGATCGAAGGAAAGGTTCCCACCAAGCCATCGGAAGTACTCCAGGTCCTGATCGACAAAACGCTCGATCCCAAGGATGCTCCCGTATACAAGGAGTTTGAGCAGGTGATGAAATGGGCCGACAAGTACAGGACGCTCAAGATCCGCACCAACGCCGACCAGCCGGACCAGGCTTCGAATGCGGTCGCATTTGGTGCAGAGGGAATCGGTCTCTGCCGAACCGAGCATATGTTCTTCGGTGAGGGGAAGATTGGTCCGATGCGGGAGATGATCCTTGCCGACACTGTCGAGGCCAGAAAGAAAGCACTTGCGAAACTACTCCCCCTGCAGCGTGCAGACTTTGAGGGAATCTTCGAGGCAATGAAGGGCAAGCCGGTAACAATCCGGACCCTCGACCCGCCTCTGCACGAGTTCGTGCCCCACGAAGAGAAAGCACAGAGGGAACTCGCGGCAGAGATGGGCTTGAGCTACGAGAAGGTTCACCAGAGAGTCGAGGACCTGCACGAGTTCAACCCGATGCTTGGTTTTCGCGGTTGCCGTCTCGGCATCATATACCCCGAGATTACCGAAATGCAGAGCCGCGCGATCTTCGAAGCCGCCGCGAATACGCTGAAGAAGGGTATCAAAGTGGAGCCGGAGGTTATGATCCCACTCGTTGGGAATGTAAAAGAACTCGAAAACCAGGCGGCTATTGTCAAGCAGGCAGCGGTAGAGGTAATGAAAGAGAATGGCGTCAAATTCAACTATCACATCGGCACCATGATCGAAATACCCCGCGGTGCGCTGACCGCCGATGAGATTGCGAAGGTCGCGGAGTTCTTCAGCTTCGGAACAAACGACCTCACACAGACGACGCTCGGTATGAGCCGTGACGATGCAGGCAAGTTCCTGATTCCATATTCTCAGATGGAAGTCTACCCGAAGGATCCGTTTGAGGTTCTGGATCGGACGGGAGTGGGTTCGCTCATGAAAATCGCAAAGGAAAAAGGACGCTCTGTGCGGCCCGACTTAAAGGTCGGAATTTGCGGTGAGCATGGTGGAGAACCGTCGTCGGTCGAATTTTGCCACATAATCGGACTGAACTACGTAAGCTGTTCGCCGTTTAGAGTGCCGATTGCCCGTTTGGCAGCCGCTCGCGCTGCTTTGGCTTACCCTGTAGCACCTGCCAAATCGGCTAAGAAGTCACCTTCGAAGAAGGCAAAACAATCGAAGCGATGACCGCGTAGTCCCCGTGTCCCGTCCTGCGATGCAGGGCGGGACACATTATTCAAAACATTAAAAAGGGATTATGAAATGATGAAACTTTCCGACTTCAAGTACCCGGTTCCACGCAATCTGATCGCGAAAACGCCTGCGCAGCCGAGGGACCATGCGAAACTGATGGTCTTGAATCGTAAGGAACAGGCAATCGAAGACAAGATCTTCCACGATATCTCGGATTATTTTCAAAAGGGAGACGTCCTGGTTGTTAATGAGACGAAAGTGTTCCCGGCGCGTCTGCTTGGCCGAAAAGAGAAAACCAATGCGAAGATTGAAGTCTTGCTACTGCGGGAGCTTAACCATGATGAAGGTATTTGGGATGTCGTCGTCGAACCCGCAAGAAAAGTCCGCATCGGAAACAAAATCTATTTTGACGACGAGAAGATCTACGCCGAAGTTATAGACAATACTACGAGTCGCGGGAGGACGATAAAATTCAACTACAAGGGCGACATTTACAAGATACTCGACAAGATCGGCCAAATGCCTCTCCCTCACTACATCAAGAGAGATCCGACCGAAAAGGACAAGGAAGACTACCAGACGATCTACGCAAAGGTAGTCGGTGCCGTGGCAGCTCCTACGGCAGGCCTTCACTTTTCAAACCGGCTGTTTGCCAAGCTTGAACGTAAAGGAGTTAAAATTCTCCCTGTGGTACTTCATATCGGCATAGGGACGTTCAGGACCGTGGATGTGGAAGATCTGACAAAACACAGGATGGATTCGGAATTCTACGAGGTTCCTTTCGAATCCGCGAAAGCAATCAATCAGGCAATCGACTCGAAGAAGAATGTATTTGCAGTCGGCACGTCTGTAGTCAGGGTACTCGAGTCCAACGTGACAACTGATAATCACGTGAAAGCAGGCAGGGGATGGACGGACAAGTTCATCTATCCGCCTTATGATTTCAAAATAGTCGACCACCTTGTTACAAATTTCCATCTCCCGGAGACAACCCTAATAATGCTCGTAAGCGCTTTTGCCGGACATGAGTTCATGATGCGGGCCTACAAGAAGGCGATCAAGGAGGGTTACCGCTTCTACAGCTACGGCGACGGAATGCTTATCCTGTAGAAACATGGCAAACGGAATTGGTGTAATCCTTCCTGCCGCAGGTGCCGGAAGACGTCTCGGAGGGGTCTCTAAGCCACTGATTGAGATAGGCGGTGAACCCGTTATTCGCCGCCTCCTCAAGCTATTCGAAAGGCTCCAGGGAATCAAACAGATTTGCCTGGCCGTTCCAAAAGCCGAGATGTCTGCCTTCGAAAGAGCCATGCAACCAATGGAGTTTCAGTCGTTTACGACGATCGTCGAAGGGGGAACCGAGAGACAACTGTCGGTCAGGAATGCGTTTCAGTCGCTGAAAGAGAAGTTGAACAACGATGACCTCGTTTGTATTCATGATGCTGCCCGGCCTTTGCTATCCTCCGAGGACCTGGACAAAGTGATTTCGGCCGGTTGGAAATTTGGGGCTGCCTTCCTTGCCGCACCCGTCAAGGATACTTTGAAGAAAGTAGATGAGAATAACTTCTGCGAGTCCACTGTAGACCGATCAGGGCTTTTTGCCGCCCAAACGCCCCAAGTCATGACTGCAGGCCTCCTCGGACGGGCGTACCGGGAAATCAGTGATCTCACGGGAGTAACGGACGAAATGACGCTTCTCGAGAGAATCGGTGTGAAGTCATTCGTGGTCGAGCCGAGCCATATTAATCCCAAAATCACAACTCCCGATGACCTTGAGCTGCTCCTGAGGCTCACTTCTTTATGAACTTTGCCGAGAGGAAGTCAGAAGGAACAACGTCCCTTCCGTCGCTCAAGGCATAGCCAAATTGTTGGCCCAGTCTGTTGGCAAAGACGTCTCTTGGGTCCGTGACAGAATCAAGCTTTAACGCCACCTCTCCGTTTTCAATCAGTTTTCCGATTGCATCAGGAAGCTTCCTTGTCCCCG
>JAJYOS010000467.1 GCA_021796055.1 Bacteroidota bacterium | reverse complement strand
TAAGAAGCGCTTTCTTCGTGCTTACGAAACTGCTTCCCGATTTTCCGCTGATTACCATTCTGAAATAATAAATGCCGCTCGGCATTTGCGAGAAATCCAGCCGCGCTTCGAACGTGCCGGCGTCTTTCTGGAAATTTTCGCTTCTAACTTTCATTCCGAGAACGTTGTAGACCTCAAGTCGTACGTTCGATTGTTCCTTCAGGTCGTAACGTATGGTCGTCGAGGGGTTGAACGGGTTCGGATAGTTCTGGTAGACGGCGAAATCTTTCCGAGCGGTTACCTGGACTTCCATAAGGTTGCCGACTTGGTCCGAGGTCCCGGTCTTGCCGACAGCCTCGATCATGTAGTAATAAGTCTGTCCGGGAATAACCCTGGAGTCGACGAACTCGTATGATCCGCCGGTGGTGGTTGATCCCACCGCTTTCAAAGCTGCGTTGGAAGAATAGCTCGACACAACCTGGAAAGGTCCGGCCTTTGCGGGCGCGCGCGAAACCGTAAAACCGACGACCCCGATCTCGGTCGTGGTCGCGAAGATGAGTTTCACTTTCCCAGCGTCCACAATCGCGGTTGATCCCTTCATAGTTACAGGAAGAGGTGTATCAAATGTCCCGGAAAGAACGAATTCGGAGAATGACGTAAGTCCGGAAACATCGGCCGTGTTTGCGGTTGTATCGATTGTCGTGGCTAGCGGATGCCATTGAGCACCGTCCCACTGGAAAACCTTAAGAGCACTCTCGGTCGCACCCGCACTCGCTACATCCGCATCAGAGTAACTGAATGAAACATCTGCCGCGAAGGCGGTGATGCCCGATCCTTTATTGAAGGTGAAATAGCGGCTCAGCACCCGATTGCTTCCGAGAGGCCCACCCGGAGGAGTTGAACTCTTATCGATGGCACTGATCGTTACATTGTCCGAACCCGCAAGGGACGTGAAGGTGGCCGTCACGGGCAGGTAATCTGACCCTTGGCCAAGAGGGAATATGTAGCCGCCGGTGGAATCGACAGAGACGGCGAGATTACCGTCCACAAATTTTCCCGAACGATATCCTGAAAATCCCGAACTCACAGCTAACGTGTTTGCGCCGGTGGCAAGTGTGCCGTTAGTCAAGAAGAGCATACTCGCTGTAGTGGACTGACTGAGTGTCACGCCTGCTGAGTTGTTGATGGTAAGGTTGCTGACCGTCGAGGGCATACCGACGCTTGTTATCTGAGCGCTTGTGCCGTCGAAAGTGTAGTTCGCTGTGGAACTGAACGAAGTGGAACTCGTTTGTACGGTTCCGTATACTCCGCCTGTGTGTCCAGTGATAAAACTAGCACCCGCAGCAACCACGAATCCACCTGTACCGGTGATCACGCGGCTGCCGGAACTAAGCACCCCATTAACTATGAACGCCGAGCCAGAGTCAATTGAGATGTCGTTGCCCAGCCCAACGGTTCTACCGCTGGCGATGTTAATTGTATCTGCCGTGCCAATGCCCAGGATTAACGTTCCTGAGGTGACCGTAATGCTACCAGATGCCTTACCTGTGTTCGTGAAATTCAGAATGCCCGATGCATTTCCCGTGGAAAAAGTCCCGCTACTCACTATAAGGGCTCCCCCTATGTTCAGTCTCCCAGCGACGCTTGTTCCGGCTACGTTGAATGTCCCACCATTTTGCAAAGTAAAATCACCTAACACCGTGAGCGATGCAGATAGGCTCTTGGTTTTACTGAAATCCATAATCACATTGGGATGATTTATTGTGCGAAAGTTACTTGGAGGGACGGTGAATCTAATCGTACTGTTATTATCCCATGTGCCAACCGTGACCTCTCCATAGGTTGCATTCCCAATGCTGTATTCCGCACCACTCTGCATGTCCAATGTTATAGAGTGGTTAAATTGACCTGTAACAATCTTCCCTCCAGTTTCAATAACGACCCTTGAACCGTCACCGGAGACTGTCCACAGGCTGGATGTATTCATCACATGGCCACTTTGAACACGAAATATCTGGTTTGGTGACGTGAAGTCCGCTGGGTGTGACCCTGTGCCATCGGCATTGGTCCACCAACTATTTACCGATGTTATGTCATCGTTGCCCGCGGAATAGTAATTTGTTTGTCCCCATGCACCCGCAGAAATGAGTGCGACAAAAACAATTGCAGAAACAAAACGCATAATTGCCTCCTTAATTTTCTTTTGTGTAAGAAAACGAAATAGGAGGAATGTTTACGTTGGTATGGACCTGCTTAAAAAAAGAGAAATGTAATCTGGCATTGTGCTACGAATGGGATTCGCAAACATGCCACCAATCCTCAATCCGGTTGCCCGTCAATCGTAATTTGATGTGCTGATTAGCGATTGTCAAGCAATTGTCGGGGGAATTTTTTTGCGACTTTTGACAATTCCGGCTGGGTGCCAAAATCCCCTTTTCAACCGCGCGAAAAGTAGTTCCTCCAACCCGCAGGCGCTATCTAGCGTCTTTCCGAAAATCGCACGCCGTCGATGAAATAACGGCATTTACGTTCCAATTGCGAAGCCTACCTGCCTCGCCGTTTACAGCGACTGGATGGTCCGAATCTGTGCGGAGGACAGACCCACTCTTCAAACACAAGCCTGGACTCGTTTGCCCCCAAGCTGTCAGAGAGAAGAACAGTAAATAGAATACCGCCGTGAAGGTGCGCATTTTCCCGTCCTGTCATTCTTTGCCAACACTCAGTGAATATGAGGAGATAATTTCGCCGCTTATTCTGATCTGACTGAAACCGGCAAACACGCATGGATCCGCGACTGGGTTTCGCGGCCATGCTATTCTTCCTCAGGACGCTCGCTCAACGCGTAGAATTTCACGCCTTCCGACCGAAATTGCAAGTAAAGTCTTCAGTAAATCTTCCGATAAATGGATCAGGTTTGGTGCATCATGACCCCGCTGCCCCCGAAAGGCAGGAGTGCTCAAAAAAAAAAAGACCGCCACTCATTTCCTGTTTCAACAGGTGAGCAGCGGTCACATTCCTTGCCTCTCAGCCGGTCTTCCGTCTGGAGACGAACTCAATCCACGGTGATAGTCCTCTTAAGTCTGATATCGGACGACGAAGAGCCTACCTGCAGTTCATACTTCCCGGGCTCGACGACATAACCCATCTTCGCGTCATCGTAATATTTAAGTGACCTGACCGGCAGCGATATCTCCACTGTCTTCACTTCACCTTTTTTGATCGAGACGCGGTCGAAGCCTTTCAGCGATTTGATCGGCTGCGGCTCTTTGGAAGTCAGGTCTTTGACGTACAGCTGAACAACTTCGTCGCCGTCGCGCTCGCCTGTATTCTTGACCTTCACCGAAACCGTGAGCGTATCACCGGGCTTCGCGACATCTTTGCTCACGTTCAAATCGGAATAGTCGAATGTCGTGTAACTCAAACCGAAACCGAAGGGATAGAGCGGCGTTCCCTTGAAGTAGCGGTACGTCCTTCCCTGCATGGAATAGTCGGTGAACGGAGGAATATCTTTCGCGGACTTATAAAATGTCACGGGCAATCTTCCGGCGGGATTGTAGTCGCCGAAGAGGACATCCGCGACGGCGTTCCCTCCTTCTTCACCGGGGTACCATGTGTCGATTATGGCGGGGAGATTTTCTTCTTCCCAATTGACCGCGAGGGCGCTGCCACCGGTTAGAACCAGGATGATCGGTTTCCCGGTCGCGTAGAGAGCCTTGATCAGCCTCTCCTGGTTCGCGGGAATCTTAAGACTCGTGCGATCGCCTCCCTTGAAGCCGGGAATATTCAGGCTGCTTTCTTCCCCTTCCAGACGAGGCGATATTCCGGCGACGACTATTGCCACATCTGACTTCTTCGTCAACGAAACGGCATCCGCAAGAAGTTTTTCCGCCGGCGGCTGCGGGTAAATCCTCTTCCACATAAATCTTATGCCCGCGAAGTCGATGCTGTCGGCATAGTCGATTTCTATCCTGTATTCTTTTCCCTTCTGCAGCACGACATCCTTCGACTTGAACACGTTCAGCTGATATGGCCTCCAGTTGTTGACGAGGAGTTTCCCGTTGAGGAATATCCTTCCGCGGTCGTCGGTTATTATCCCGAGCTCATACTTGCCGGTCGCGGGAGGCGTGAGCGTTCCGGTCCATCTCATCGAGAAGTGATCCTTCGGGACTCCTTTGCCCGGCGAGCCCATGCCCCAGTACTGCACCGTTGAAGTATCCACCCGCGTGAGTACGGGTTTCCCCTTCAGGTCGAAGTTGTCGTAGAATTCGGCGAGGAGTCCGTGTCCCGCAAATCCGCCCGCCGGCTTAAGATACCGTTGGTCCACCGGCTCTTCGCGATTCGGGTCGACGAGGAGGTTATATCCGCCGGCGTACTCGACGTCGACTTTGTCTCCGAGCTTGTTGCGGATACCCTGGAGTATCGTTACCGGGTTGGAGGGCGTCCCGTTGTAGTTTCCGAGGAGAACCTCTATGTCGTCCGCGTAGACTCCGATCACCGCGACCCGCTTGAGATCCTTCCGGAGAGGCAGAGTGCCGTGGGTGTTCTTGAGGAGGACTATGCTTTCATCGGCGACTTTCCGGGCAAGTTCCATGTGGGCCGGCGTGTTGTTGTCCGCGATTGTGATTCTGGTGTACGGCACGGCGGCGGGGGGATCGAACATCCCGAGTTTGAAACGCGCCAGCATCAGCGACGTCACGGCATTGTCTATATCCTTCTCGGAAACAAGGCCCTCCGCCACGGCTTTGTCGAGAGTCTGGTACTCATCTCCACAGGTGAGGTCGCAGCCGGCTTTAACCGCCGCCGCCGCCGCTTCGGTGAGAGTCTTGGTATACTTGTGCCCGTACGCTATATCTCCGATCGCCCCGCAGTCTGAAACCACATAACCTTTAAATCCCCACTTATTCCTCAGGATGTCTGTGAGCAGGAAGGTGCTGGCGCAGTCAGGAACTCCGTCGAGGGCGCTGTAAGCTCCCATCACCGAGTATGCTCCGCCCTGCCGGACGCAGGCCTCGAAGGCGGGGAGATATGTTTCGTAGAGATCCCGGTTGCTCACGACGGCGTCGAACGTATGGCGCAGCGGCTCAGGGCCATCATGGACCGCGAAATGTTTCGGCGTCGAAATGACCTTGAAGTACCTCGGGTTATTTCCCTGCAGGCCCGTTACGAAAGCTACTCCCATCGTCGAAGTCAAGTACGGATCTTCACCATAAGTCTCCTGGTTCCGCCCCCAGCGAGGATCACGGTCTATGTTGATATTGGGCGACCAGAATGTAAGTCCCTGGTAAATCCCGTGTTCGCCCTTGCTGATGGCGTAGTTGTATTTCGCACGCGCCTCGGTCGAAATGACATCTGCCTCTTGGTGTATCAGTTTCGGGTCCCAAGTCGCAGCCATACCGATGGCCTGTGGAAACACGGTGGCGATCCCGTTTCGCGCGACGCCGTGCAGGCACTCGTTCCACCAGTTATACGCCGGGATACCGAGTCGCGGAATTGCCGGCGCGTCGTTCTCCATCTGTGATATCTTTTCCTTCAGCGTCATCATCGAAACCAGATTGGCGGCGCGCGCCTCAAAAGCAAGGCTTGTATCCGTGTAGACCGGCCCCGGCTTGATAGATGAATCGCCCCTGCCTCGCGCCGTGGCATTCGAAGCCAAAATTCCGGAGAGAAGAAGAGTCAGGAAAAGGAGAGGTGGGATGGCTTT
>JAJYOS010000466.1 GCA_021796055.1 Bacteroidota bacterium | reverse complement strand
TCTAACTTTCTGCACAGAGATCTGGCTTTTCTTCGACAAACGGCACTTCGACCTTTACAAGGGTACCCTTTCGACTTGCGGGCAGTACGGTGAATACTCCTCCGATCCCAGCCGCCCTTTCCTCCATCCCGAGCAATCCGATCGAACGTCTATCCCGGATATTTTCTCTTGTGATGCCTATGCCGTTGTCCTTCACGGTGAGTGTCACCTTCCCGTCTCGCTGCGTTAATGATATCTCTGCCTTGTTCGCGCCGGAATGTCTGACAACATTCGTAAGCGCCTCCTGGAAAATTCGAAAGAGAACAGTCAACATTTTGTCATTCAGTCTGATTTTTTGGGTGCTGATGCGGACAGAGCATTTGATTTTCGACTGACGGGAAATCTGCTCCGAGTACCATTTGATAGCCTCGGCGAGTCCCAGCTCATCGAGCACTTCCGGTCTCAGCGAAGTGGATATGCGACGCACACTATTGACCAGTCCGTCGACTGACCTTGATAATTCCTGAAGTTCATTGATCTCAGTCAGGATTTTCTTAGAAGTCGAATGTTCGAGGAGACTCCTCCGCACGAGGGCGATTCCAAGTTTAAGTGTCGTCAGCCCCTGCCCGAGTTCATCGTGTATCTCACGCGCGACCAATATGCGCTCTTCTTCTCTGGCAGTCTGAAGGCCTGCCGCCAGCGCGCGAAGCTGTTCTCCGAGCTGGAGGGACCTCATCTCAGCTTCTTTTCTTTCGGTTATGTCGAGCACCGATCCCCTGATTCCTGTGAAGCCACCTCTATGAAAGACCGGGACGGGATGCACTATTCCCCACCTCACCTGGCCTTCCCTGACAACGAAGCGGCATTCAAAAGGAGTGGATATTCCCCTCCTTTGTTCATCGAATCGCTCCGCGATCATGCCGTGATCATCAGGATGAACGAAAGAGCTAAAGTGGACGCCGAGACGCGATTCGAACCCAGGGCCAAAATAATGCTCCATCGCAGGACTTGCGTAAATGAGTTTACCCTCCGCGTCGAGCGAGAAAATCACCTCGTCGATGTTCTCGACAATTTCGCGGTACATTTCGCGGGAGTTCTCGAGCTCTCGCTCGAAGTTTCTGAGAGGCGTTATGTCAGACATGCTTACGAGGACTTTACTGTAATCCTGCTCGAACCCCGGGACAACCTTCCACCGCAGCATCACATGACGTTTCTCGCCGGTAAGTGTCTTTATTAATGTCTCGGATTCGTAAGTAGTCTCACCCTTCCAAATTCTCTCAATTGTTTCCGAGTGCGCCGGGCCGGCATCCGGATCGGATACGGAGTTCGCCGCTCTCATGAGCTGCAGAACCGATACCGCGTGATAGAGAGAAAGTGTAGACTTGTTGACGGAGAGAATCTTTACAGAATCAAACAGGGACTCTAGAAACTTTCGGTTACGTGCAAGAAACTCTCGAATGTTCTTCACGCCGGATGTTCTCAGATTATCCAAGGTGCGCTTGACCTCGGAAAAGTCCTCCTCCCATAAGGACACAGGGGCATTTTCGAAAAGGTTTCTGAACCGATCTTCACTAGTCCTTAGGGCCTTTTCGGCGATCTTCTTCTCAGTGATGTCTTCGATCGTGCCTTCGAAATAAATTGTGTTTCCATGATCGTCGCGGATGGCTTTCGCGCTTTCTCGTATGTACATCGCACGCCCGTCGAGTCTTGTCCACGCTGTTTCCAAGCCCTTTATCTCTCCGTCACGCTCAATAATTCGAATGAATTCATCACGAGAATAATCCGGTTCAAAGCCTTCCATCGAGAGATCACGTCCTGTAAGCTGCTCGAAACTTTCGAACCCAAGCATCCTGATTAGTGCAGGATTCGCCATTAGGATTCGACCGTCAGGGGTCGTTCTGTATAATCCCAAATGTGTGTTTTCGTAAACAGACCTGTAACGTTCTTCGCTTGCTTTCAGTGCCTCCTCTACGCCGCGCCGCTCCTCTTCGAGTTTTATCATATTCAGCGCGAAAGAAATGTCCATGCCTATCTCAGCGAGGAGTGATTTTTCCTTTGGGCCAAAGAATCCCGATTCCTTGCTTGCCAGGCTTAATATTCCGACCACTTTCTTGTCGAGCCGGAAAGGGACCGCTGCGACCGAATGGACCTGACGTCGAGTGGCTTGATCCTTCCAGAAGAAAGTCCTTTCGTCAATTTGAACGCATTCCGAAGTTACAACTTCTCCGCTCCTGATAGCGCTCGCCGACAACCCAAAACTGTAAGGCTCTTCATTCAGCCGTACCTTTGAATAGGGATTACCGTCCGAAGTTCCCCTCGATTCAACATGCGTAAGAGTTCCCCCTGACTCGTCCAACAGGCCGATCGCCGCAAGATCGAATTTCCCATACTCGATCGCGACCTCGCAAATCGTTCTGAAGAGATTATCCCTATCCCTTACTCTCACGATCGTCTGGTTAACCTGGCTGAGAGTAGCATAGAGTCTCGACATGTGTCGAATCTCTTCCTCGCTCTTCTTCCATCTGCTGACGTCATTGATGACGGCTATTACCCGCCGGTCTGGAAGGATCTGCGTTGTTATCTCCACCGGAAGCAATGATCCATCCTTGCGAATAAGATTGTGCTCAACAAATCCTTTTAAGCCCGGCACCCGCTCCCTTGGAGGCATCCGCCATTCCTGCTGCTCTCCCACGGGTACGAGTTCCTTCACAGACAACGCAAGAAGTTCATCATCCGAATAACCGAGCATGCGGGACGCTTTCAGATTGGATTTAACGAATACCCCATCAATGTCGTGAATCAGAACACCGAAGGCATCCTGATTGAACATCGCGCTGTACAAGTCCTCAGAAGCCGAGGAAAGCTTCCCCTGCTCAGTTTCATTTCCCATAATCAATCACAATAAAAGCTCAATAGTTCAGATAAATAGACATGGCGTCAGTAGATTTGCATCGTTCACCTTCTCTACTATCGGATTTTCCCCTGTAAACTTGAGGTAATTAAATTACGGATTACCTCTTACCTCAGCATTACGGCGGAGGCATCCGTCCGCACGGATGCCTCCGCTAATTACGAAACTCTACCGCGCCAGCAGTATCTTAAAGTCGTAGGCCCTCATGTGAAATTCGAGCTTTCCGTCATGAGCTTTATAAGCACGACCGGTTACTTCGTCGACCAATTTCGAATCACCGATCCCCGGCACATCTATGGCAACTTTGTTTTTCCGCGAGCGCGAGAAATTGAATACGCAAACCGCCATTCGGGCGCCGGACTTTCTCTCGTACGCCACGACGTTACCGCCGCCATTGGAGACGAGAGGTTCATAAGTCCCTGTTACAAACTCCGGATTAGACCTTCGTATTGAATAAATCTTGTCATAAAGGGCTCTGAAACCGTTCTTTACATTCCAGTTTATCAGGACCTGCTTGAAGAGGCTTAACCTTTTCGGGTTACCGACTTCGTCGCCGTTGTATATCAGCGGTACGCTGGGCAGAGTCGCGATGAGCGCAACTGTAAGGCTATCACCCGCCGGACCGTAGCGCTCGATGGACGGAGCGTCGTAGGCATTCTCGTCATGGTTCGTGTTGAAGCGCATTCGCAGCGCGCCGATGGGATAGATGTGCCTCTCCCCGACAATCGTGCTGTCGATTGACACGGCTGGCGCCTTTCCTTTAAAGACTCTACCGAGCGCGTTATAGAGATTCCAGGAGTAAGTGAGATCGAACGCTTTAAGCTGCAAATCGGGCTTCGCACCTTCCGCAAGCATCATGACGGGTTTGATGCTGTCGAGCGCTGCGCGGGCCTCCACCCAAAAACTGAGTGGCACCATTTCCGCGGCATCGCAGCGAAAGCCGTCCACGCCTATATCCTTCACCCAGTACTTCAGCATGTTGATCATGTAACGTCGCAGATGCTGATTAGCATAGTTAAGCTGCGCCACGTCGGTCCAATCGGGATTCGGTGAAATGATTTTTCCGGTGCTATCGTGCTTGTACCACTCGGGGTGTTCTTTGATCAAGGGATTGTCCCATGCGGTATGATTGAGAACGGCGTCCATTAAGATATGAAGGCCGGCGGCATGCACGGCTCTAACCAGTTTCTCAAAATCGGCAAGCGTGCCATATTCAGGATTGATAGCGTAGTAGTTGCGAATCGAATACGGGCTTCCGAGCGGTCCCTTCCGGTGGAGCATTCCTATGGGGTGAACAGGCATTACCCAGATCACAGTCACGCCGAGCTTTTTGATTTCCGGAAGTTTCTTAATGATGGAGAAGAAGCTCTCATTTTTCGAGAAGGAACGCGGATAGACTTCATAGATCACCGCGTCCTTAACCCACTTCGGGTTCGGGCGCGCGTGCTCCATCCATATAACTTGTCGCGACTCCCCAGACCGGGCTTTTACCGCAAGACCGGACGCAGGGGCGTTCGGCAGCGGCAGTGACACTGCCTGCGCTATAAGGCATGCATAGACAAAAAGACTTGCAATCCATTTCATGATTTGTTCCTTAAGTATTTATCGGCCTTGAAATTCCTGACGACGCGCTTATGAATTGTATGAAAAACTATTTCGGTGCACGAAGGGAATACCTCAATCCATGGCGCCAATCAATACGCCGACGCGTCCACATCGTCCACTCGCATGACAAGAATAGCGGCGAGTATGAGAGACGCCCCGCCAAGAAGGAGGGCGTAAATCGCGTGATCCCCGAAAAGGCTCCTGACACAAAAGCCGAGAATTGCGGCCGCGGTGATCTGCGGAATAACTATGAAGAAGTTGAAGATTCCCATGTACACTCCCATTTTTCGGGCTGGCAACGAGCCCGTTAGTATCGCGTAAGGCATCGCAAGTATGGACGCCCACGCGAGACCGATTCCGAGCTCGGAGACGAGGAGCATGTGAGGATTCTTGATCACGTAGAACGAAGCGAGCCCGATCCCTCCGCATACCAGGCTGATCGCGTGAACAGTCTTCCTGTTCGTCTTCCTCGCGATCCAGACGAGCAGGAATGCCATAACGGCGGCGAACCCGTTGTAGACGGCCATGAGAACTCCGACCCAGTTTGCGGCCTCATTGTAAAGAACGGAGGAGGTGTCCGTCGCTCCGTATATATGATGAGCGACTCCCGGAGTCGTGTATATCCACATGGCAAAAAGCGCGAACCAGGAAAAGAACTGCACGTACGCGAGCTGTACCATGGTCTTAGGCATCTTGAAGAGATCGTTCATGACTACGACAAGTCCGCCGGTAGTCTTCTTCCTGTTAGTCAAAACTCCGGCAACAATCTGCAGGATCCCAAATGCGGCCAGGCCGCCAAAGAACACCCCGAGGCCGTAGTCCATATAAATGAGGAAATAAAACACGAGAAAGAGCGCCGCTCCTATCGCCGTCCAAACAAGTCCATTCCTGATAAACCTCGAGCCTGGGATCGGATCGGCTGCTTGTTCTGTATTGGCAGTACTCCCCTCAGATTCCTCGCTGTATGAAATCAGCTCTTCAGGTGGATACTCCTTCGACCTTATCACAGTCCAGAGGACAGCGAGAAGGAACACCGCTCCGCCTATATAGAACGAAAGCTTGACAGAATCGGGTATTGTGCCTTCCGACGCCGTGTTGCTTACCCCGAACCAGTTTGTCAAGATGTAAGGAAGCGCGGAAGCGACGACGGCGCCAAGCCCTATGAAGAAACTTTGCATCGAGAATCCTATCGTGCGCTGTTCCGACGGA
>JAJYOS010000465.1 GCA_021796055.1 Bacteroidota bacterium | reverse complement strand
ATCATTCTCAACTTTCCGGTCCTGCGTAAGGGCGTAAAAGATATCCTGTCAGAGAATGAGAATGTGTCTGTTGTCCTTGAATCTGTCGAGGAATCTGAGGTCAGACGCACCATCTTGAAAGAGAAGGTCGATCTTGTGGTGATGGACCTTGAAATACCGGGGAACGACGGGCTGGGAATGTTGAGAATGATCAAGACTACTGATCCGGCAGTTCCAGTCCTTGTGTTGACAGCGCTCCCTGAGGAACTTTATGGGGTGGCTGCATTCAAGCACGGCGCAGACGCTTATCTCTCGAATGAATCTGGCACAGAGGAACTCATCCTTGCTGTCCAAAAGCTGATGGGTGGCAGGAGATACATCACTCCACATTTGGCGGAGCGGCTCGCTGAATTTGTCGAGAACGGAGGACAAAACTTGCCGCATGAACGACTCACGAAAAGAGAGTTCCAAGTAATGCTAATGCTCGGAAGGGGAATGAGCATCAACGACATATCCGAGGAATTGTGTCTGAGCTATTGGACCGTAGCAACCTACAAGCGGCGGACACTTACCAAGATGGGCCTTGATTCAGTTGCTCAACTGATGCGGTATGTCTTAACGGAAGGAATGATGAAGTAACAACAGTTACTACAAACTAGTCCCACCTAATAGCCTCACAAGAATCACAGCCGCAGTTATTGTGGTAGCTAACAGCAGCGATTAGATTAGCCAGCGTAGTTGACGGGCGTGCGTTGGCGTTAGGGAGCTTGAAGCCTAAGTTGGTCCTCGAAGTCTTGAGGGACCGGAAATCACACGTCGGAAGATACTGCCGCCGTTGAATTTCCGAACCTGATACCAATCCACTGCACTAAGGTCATTGTGGAGACGCTGTAACTGCGTTGCGTCAGGTAATAATTATTGCTTCATCCAGGGAGGTTGTATGGTATCGAATGACCATACTTGGAACAGTAGCGGAACGAGCGACAAAAGTGTGAGTCGCCGCAGGGTCGTCTCTCGCCAGGAGAACTTTGAAGATTGGTCCTTCCAGAATATTCTTCGCAAACTTTACGCTCATAAACTGGCTGCGTCGCTCGCATTCTCCATCGTTGTCCTAGCATCTGCCGCGTATACTCTGAACCAGGAACCGATGTATGAAGCATCAGTAGAGATTTTGATTACGAAGAGCAGATCGGGATCGCAAGGGGGGATGGATGGGCTGAATGATTACATGCAGCCGAGTGGTTCAGACGAACGGAGAATTTCTGACGAATTGGCGATCATGCGGACTGACAATTTGAGGAACCGTATGGTCCAGTTTCTTTTCGACAATCCTATTTTGAAATCAGAGACAGGAAGTGACACGCTGAATATACTTCTCCCCTCCAAGGCGGACAGAGCGGAAGGCATTGGACCATTCGCGACAAAAGGTGAGGTGGCGGGGCGATTATCCAGTGCCGTCAAATTTACCAACCAGCCGAATTCAGATATTATCGACATCTCTGTGCGGAGCCGATCTTCAGAAGAGGCGGCCATGATAGCAAACGCTTACGCGCGAGAGTACTACAATCTGAATGTCAGTTCCAGCCGAGCTATCGCGAGGAACGTTGGAAGCTTTCTTAGAAACCAGCTCTATGGCGCTCAGACATCCTTAACAGCGGCTGAGGATAGCCTTAGAGCCTATATGCAGTCTCAGCGAATCGTTTCGCTGGATCAGGAGTCGAACGTGCTTATCAGCGCTATGAGCACGATGGAAGCTCAGAGGGACGACGTTGTCGTAGAAGTGAAGACTCACGAGAACCTTCTAGAAGTGTATCGTAGTCAGCTGAAGAGCGTCGAACGCTCCTTTTCGTCGCACGTTTCCGACGCACTCGATCCCTACATCGCTCTACTGCAGCAGCAGATCGCGCAACTACAAGTGAATAGAGATGTGGCCATCGCCCAAAATCCAGCGGCAGCAAATCGCAGCATTTACGATCAGGCTGTGGCGCAGGCCGATTCCCAGATAGCAAGTCTGCAAAGGAAGCTGAAAGAAAAGACGACCGAATTTATAAACTCGAGGGTCATAGGGACCACTCCCTCGCAACAGGGGCAGAATGGCCGCAGCGCTGGCAGCTCCGACCCGACGGGATACTACACGGATCTTAGGTTGAAAGTCCTGCAGACGGAGATAGATCTGAGTTCTGAGCGGGCCCAGCAGGAAGCGCTAGACAGAATACTTTCCCAATATGACAGAAAATTTTCAAGAATTCCTAGCCAGTACATAAGACTTGCTCAGCTCGAGCGGACGCAACAAAGCCGTTCGAAATTATTTCTGATGATTCAGGATAATTTTCAGCAGGCACAGATTGCCGAACAGTCGCAGTTCGGTAACGTACAGATCATCGATCCCGCGTCGCCTCCCGGTTGGCCGGTGAGCCCACGAGTTCAAGTTAATATTACTGTTGCTGTCCTTTTGGGTCTCGGACTTGCCATAGTTGTGGCGTTCGTTTTGGATCGCCTCGATGGCTCCGTCAAAGCGCCCGAAGACCTGGAGAAAAAGGGGTTCAAGATCCTCTCTGTGATTCCGATGATCCCGCAGGCGAATGTGACCAGTGGCAAATCGGAAATCGAAAGGTCAGTGCTCGTTACCGGTCGGAAGGTACCCCTCAGGCTTGTGACTATCCATTCTCCGCTCGATTCCACTTCTGAGACTTATCGCTCTTTACGGACAGTGATTCAGTATTCCAGGAGCGTCGGGAAGGTAAGATCGCTGCTTGTGGTCAGCGCGCTCCCGCAAGAGGGAAAATCTACCACTGTCGTGAATCTGTCCGTCGCTTTTGCTCACGCGGGAATGAAAACGTTGATGCTCGACGCCGACCTGCGAGGTCCTATACTCCATAAGTTGTGGAACGTTCAAGAGAGGCCGGGGCTGATCGATTTCCTGAGAGATAAGGCACCACTTGATGCGGTAATCAAAGGAACGAGCGTTGAAAATCTCTTTGTCCTTCCCGCAGGCTCGATCTCCTCGAACCCGTCTGAAATTCTTGGGTCCGACGCAATGAAGTCTTCGATGGAGAAACTAAAGCAGAATTTTGACATGGTGATGATTGATTCGCCTCCCGTTCTTGCCGTAACGGACGCTGCGGTACTGTCCCAGCTCGCTGATGCGGTACTGTTCGTAACCTCGGCGAAGAGTACGAAGCTCGATTTGGTCGATAAAGGTTCTGAAGCCCTCAGGCAGGTCGACGCAAACGTGATTGGCTACGTGCTCAACGAGTTCGACTACAGGAAGGCTTACGGCACATACTACAACCATCGATACTACTCTCAATATCACAAAAGAAAAGAGCCAGGTAAGGGGAATGTATGATTGTCCTTGAAGTACCGGCGTGTCTCGCTCGCTTTAGCGCCGAAGGATTCTTTGGCGTTGGTTAGCTATAGAAGGTTTCCGTAAGAGCTTGACACCAAAATCGAATTCAGAAGTGAGAAGTCTCAACACGTGTGATTACTCCATAACAGATGCCCCGTTGAGGGGATCTTCGTACAAAGCTGCAAGGTAACAAGCCTCCCGCGGCGGCCGCGGCAGTGAGTTGAGCATCGGGAGGGAGGATAGACAAAATGGCTGACCCATTCATGCTCGAATGGGACTGAGATGGCGAAGCTGTGAAAAGCCACTTGAGGTTTGAGCTTACCATTGAACAAAAACCGAAAGCGGTGACTAGGATGCGAAGAGATATGAAGATTGAAGGCAATGGACATGTGGCGGGAGGGAGAACTGCGAAGGGGGGACCCGAGTGGCAAGGGAGGAACGAGTATGGTGGCAGATTATGGGGTGTCTATTTATTCACAAATCGTTTCAATCCAACAAAAATGAATCGAGCCTTTTATGAACTTGAAAGAGAAAATTGAAGGTAAGAAAGCCGAGATCGGTGTAATAGGACTCGGATACGTTGGTCTGCCGCTGATAATCGAGTTTGTGAAAGCGGGTTACAAAGTGACGGGATTCGATATTGACGAGCAGAAGGTTGCTTCACTTGTCGAAGGCAAAAGCTACATAAGGCACATAAGCTGTGAAGCGATCCGAGGAATTCTTCCGGGGTTCGAGCCGACTACTGATTTCTCGAAGCTTTCCGGTATGGATGCCATCATCATATGTGTCCCTACACCGCTCGACAAGAACCGAGAACCGGACATGACTTATGTGTTCGACACGGCAAGGACCGTCTCTAAATATCTTCGCAAGGGACAGCTGATATCGCTCGAGTCGACAACCTATCCGGGGACAACAGATGGTGATATCCGGCGAATATTGGAAGAGACAGGACTCAAGGCAGGAACCGATTTCTATCTGGCCTTCTCTCCGGAAAGGGAAGATCCGAACAACAAGGACTATCACACAAGCACAATACCAAAGGTAGTGGGCGGTATAAATCCGGGCTCTTTGGAGGTGGCAAAAGCGCTTTATGACCGCATTGTGGAGAGAACCGTGCCTGTGTCGTGCACGCGAGTTGCTGAGGCGACGAAAATTCTCGAAAATACTTTTCGCGCCGTAAACATAGCCCTTGTCAATGAGCTCAAAATGACATTCATGAAAATGGGAATCGACATTTGGGAAGTGATCGAAGCGGCAAAGACGAAGCCGTTCGGTTTTATGCCTTTTTATCCCGGCCCGGGACTCGGCGGACATTGTATCCCGATTGACCCGTTCTACCTTACCTGGAAGGCGCGCGAATACGGAGTAGCCACGAGATTCATTGAGCTAGCAGGAGAAATAAATGCTTCGATGCCCGATTTCGTCGTGCAACGTGTTATGGACGCATTGAACACGACAGGCAAACCTCTAAAAGGCGCTAGGATCCTCATACTTGGGCTCGCCTATAAGGCAAACGTCGACGATTACCGCGAGTCACCAACATTCCAATTAATGGAGAAACTTGAAGAGAAGGGCGCTGAAGTCAGCTACAACGATCCATATATACCCGTCATCGGGATGACGAGGGAGCACGCAAAATTTGGCGGGAAGAAGTCCGTCGGTATCACAGATGATTATGACGTGATACTGATTGCGACTGCCCACGACGATTACAGGTCAATAGACTTTTCGCGCCTGAACTGCACGCTGGTTGACACGCGAAATTTGTTGAACGGCAAGGCTATCAAAGCTTAAAGATCTAATTAAGAAGTGAGCGGTTCTGACTAATGGAAACCATCAAGGAATTGGGACTGGCGATTGTCGGGTGTGGTCGCTGGGGAATGAACCACGTGAAGACAGCGAGCGCCTTGTTTGGTGGGAATCTTGTCATGGTTGCTGACATGAACCCTGCCGCTGCCGAGACCGTGAAAAAGATATCGACGGACATCGAGTTCACTCCGGATCTGGAAAAAGTCGCCGCCGATGAAAGGATCAACGCGGTTATTGTGGCGACTCCGGCGGAAACTCACTACGCCGTGACAAAGAAGTTGCTCCAGGCCGGCAAGAATGTATTGGTCGAGAAGCCTCTGACTATACTTTCGATACAGGCACAGGCGCTGGTGGATTTTGCGGAAGTAAGGCACCTTAAACTCATGGTCGGACACGTACTCTTGTACCACCCCGCTGTGCGGAAGTTGAAAGAGCTACTGAAAAGCGGGAAAGTGGGAAAGTTACAATACGTCTATAGCAACAGGCTTAACTTCGGGACCGTGCGGTCTGAAGAAAACATCCTTTGGAGCTTTGCTCCGCATGATATATCGATTATACAGATGTTGACC
>JAJYOS010000464.1 GCA_021796055.1 Bacteroidota bacterium | reverse complement strand
GTTGCCACTGGCTTGTTTTAGTTCGGCGCTGATCACCCTTCCTCCTTTGACCTGAGCAAGCGCTGCACGCTCTGCCTGCGATTTCGAAATTTTTGGTCCCGACTGTGTTTGAGCGACCATGGGAAGTAGTAGTACCACCACCGCCAAAAGTTTGAACTTCATGTGACCTCCATTTTTTCAAGCAATCTATGCCCGGACCGTGAAGCTGACATGAAATCGTTCTTGAGAATGGTCTCCCGAAAATGAAAGCCACAAAAATCACTTCTGTGTAAAGAAGAGCGAGGGAAAGCGACTTTTGGTCCATTAACTTTCCCTCGCATTCTTTTCCTTGTTCTGATGTGAAGTCTGCAAGGAGGTAGTCGCCTGCGTGGCATTCACAATCTGTCGTAACTCAGGCGCTCTTTAAAGTCGAATAAATCTCGCCTCAGCCAAGAATACTAGCCCTGACCGGCTCATTCCCGAGGTAAAAAGCCTTCCAATAGAATCTAAGACTCTGGTTAATAATGCTACCGAATTATGAAGGCCGCTTTCACTTGTAAGTTAGATCGAAGAGATGAAACCTGGATGAAAATCCGGCAGCCTTCAAATCTCGATTTGGCATAATTCATTGTCCTTTCACAGAAGATTCATCAAATGGGCGCGAGACGAACGAAGACAACGATCATCCGTAAGACGCGACGAAGAGACTTGTCAATGATCGGTAGACTGACACGCGCCATTTGCTGAATGTCAACATAAGAAACCTGAGCCGCGCGAAAAGCGTTGTCTAGTAGCACCTTGAAACCGTTTGATTAAATTGTGCTAGACAGAAATCAATGGGATTGAAGATAATGAAAACCCTGGCGGATAAAGTAATATTGATAACCGGCGCGACTGACGGCCTTGGAAAACAAGCGGCGGTACGTTTCGCTTCACGCGGAGCCACACTACTCCTTCACGGAAGGAACGAATCTAAAGGCAAAGAGACACTCGCCGAACTAAAACAAGCCAGTGGCAACGACAAAGTGGAATATTTCAATGCCAACCTGGCTTCACTGGACGAAGTGCGCGCCATGGCAGGCTCGGTTCTTTCAAAACACACGCGACTGCACCTACTGATAAATAATGCTGGGCTCGGAGGTGGACCCAAAGGAAGCTCGAAGCGAGAGCTCAGCCGGGACGGCATTGAGCTCAGATTCCAGGTAAACTACCTATCCCACTTCCTTCTGACTTACTCTCTCCTTCCCATCATAAAATCCGCTGCGCCTTCCAAAATAATCAACGTTTCTTCTATAGGCCAGCATGAGCTGGACTTTAGCGATATCATGCTCGAGAGAAATTATGAAAGCTTTCGCGCATACCGACAGAGCAAGCTGGCACAGGTAATGTTCACCATCGACCTGGCTAGCGAATTGCGAGGGACTGGCGTCGTGGTGAACGCCCTGCATCCTGCGACGCTCATGAACACCAACATGGTTTATGAATTCTTTGGAAGCACTATGAGTTCCGTGGAAGAAGGGGTTGACGCGCTCGAGTACGTCGCTACTTCGGAAGAAGCTGCTAATGTAACAGGAGAGTACTTCGATCAAAAGCGGAGGTCGAAAGCTAACCCTCAGGCTTACGACGCTGAGGCGAGGGGAAAGCTCAGGGAGATGTCGTTCAGACTTGTGGGAATGGCCAATGGCTCCGCCGATTGACGGCACCTCCACAGCAGAAATCAAGATGCGCCGCAGTGGGAGTCGGGGCGTGATCTGCTTATGTTCCGCTCTCATTATCAGCGTGGACACGCTCTATCTCTTTCCATTTTAAGGTTCATGCCATCCACGTGCGAACCCGCCGACCATCCTTCTGCTCGCCTCCCATCCCAGTCGACTATCATCGGATTGCTGAGGGCAGACAGCGGCATCAAGCGTCATCTCGCCCATGGAGGAGGTCAATCTTTGTTTTCTGCACGAGTACTACAAAATAATCTTCTCTGCATGACTCAACTGAGTCCATCGTTCTAATCATTTATGGTTAGGGGCGGAGGGGCGCCACATTAGCGATTCGCATACTTTAGCGATATTTGAGCCACAAAGAGGCGACATCTTTGTCGTATGGATTTCCCAACAGATAATCAAACCCCGTAGGGGTGACATAGAGACGCGATTATCGTTCCGCGACCTTTCATCACCCGGCGGTTCTGCTCTCAAATCTTTTTCGCCACAATGAAAGTGAAGTCGCTTCCTATCATCCCGCTTTGCATTAGATAATCCTCGGCCGCAAAAAGAAAACGAAGGACTTCGTTCGCCTCAGCGTCGCCGTCCGCAAAATGGTGCGCGATGTCCTTGAGGAGAGGATGGAGTATCGTGCCGCCGTAGTCTCCTCGGGACAAAACGGTGAACCCATCATGGATAAGCTTGAGCGTCTTCGAAGGCTCCACCGCTTCGGATGGATCGTGAATCCTCATCGAGAGAGTGCCCGGCCTTCCAATCCTGCGCTTTACCACATATGTTCCACGATAAGTTCTCATAGACTCCGGTATGAAGGATAGCAATACGTCGCAGAAACGCATCTGCCCAGATGTCCATTGAAACCTGTCCGGGCCGACATAGTCATTCAATATGAGAAGGCCGCCTAGTTTAAGTGACCGCCTGATCTTCTCAAAAACTACCTCGAGGGGAGCGAGATGATGAAGAGCGCCCTCGGCAAGAATGACATCCAAAGATTCGGGTTCGATGGCAAACCGGAGGACGTCGGCAGAGACAAACTCGGCCACTCCTTCAAGCTCCGATCCGGCAGCTTTTTGCCGAGCGTCGGCGATTCTTGTCTCTGAAATGTCTACCCCAATAATCTTGTCGAAACATCCGGTTTGCGCCCAAGAAATCTCTCGGGCTCCGCTCCCACAACCTAACGACACGGCTTTGAGTCCTCGTTGCGTAAGATATCGCCCGGCTGTCCATTGAAATGTGCTGTTCTCCGACCCTCCTGTGACAAGAGCATTAACCCTATCTATTACCGCGGGTATTTCATCCCAGCTACGGACAGCCGTTCGGCCTTGTCGCCAGGTCAGTTTAACCTTCTCGGTTTTTCGAGAAAAAATCCTCCGAAGAAGATGGACTCCTTCCTTCTCATCGAGATATCTCAGCAGGAGCGACATCGCGTCGGCGCGGGTTACGAGTGCCATGATCTGTCCATTGAAGCACAAGTTAAGAGGCAATGCAGATAAATGAAACAATCCCAACCCGCGCCGCTTCGCCACTTCCGCTGCAGGTGCTGGATCTTCGACTTTCTACCGAAGTTTACCCGTGGCCAGAGTTGCTTATGAGCTCGACGAGCTACTCCGCACGCTTGCTGACGGACGGACTCGACGCCGCGAGCAGACTGTCCAAGTACCGTTTCCCTGCACTCGTCTTCAAATACTTCTCACGACACATGGCATCCTTCCAGTCTAGTATTCCTCCAAATGATCAATCTCCCATCTATTCCCGTTTTTCGTAGAGTGGCTCTGCCCTCCGCTATGCTCCTCCATTCGCCTCTCTATCTCCATCGTATGACCGAAATATCGATAACCCTCTGCACTTCTCAGTACGTAGACGTAATATCCCGTCATTTCCTCCCGTAAAGAAAGAGGCCGCCGTACCTCTTCGGTACGGCGGCCTCTGCTGTAGCGGGGGAAGGATTCGAACCTTCGACCTTCGGGTTATGAGCCCGACGAGCTACCAGCTGCTCCACCCCGCGATCGACAATTAATATAACCTCTCAGCCACTCTTAAACAAGGATTAGATAACGCGCACCGAACCCCCTTGAAGGAAATATCATCTAAAAATTAGAAGCCGATTGACGCGCGAGTTGGCGCCGAACCCAACATTGAAAATTCATGGCCAATTCGTTAAATTTTGCATACTTGAATATGAGAAAATTGGAAATGGAGTACTAACGATGCCGACGTACGAATACAAATGCGACAGCTGCGGTTACGATTTCGAAGAATTTCAATCGATCAAAGAGGAACCTTTGAGCAAGTGTCCAAAGTGCGGCGGAAAAGTCCAACGATTGATCGGGCCCGGCGCCGGACTGATATTCAAGGGATCCGGATTTTATCTGACGGATTATAAGAAATCTAACACTTCCCCTTCGACGTCAGGTGGGAACGGAGCCGCAAAAAAAACGGAACCCGCCGCCGCGGCCCCAAAGGCGGAGAAATCAGCCACGAATGACAAGCCGAAGAGCTAGTTCCTGCTTCTGATAAGTTTCGTATCGGACTCGATACGCGCACCTCGAACGAATTCGCGCGCATCGAGTTTTTTCTTCCCTTCGAGTTGAAGCTCAAGAACCTCGAGTTTCTCGTCCGCACAGGCAACGAACATCCTACCTTCCAATACAGATATACCCCCCGGTTGACCGCTAGTGGATTCGCCGGTTCGCTTCGTCCTGAAGATCTTCAACAGCCTGCCGTAAATGTAACTGAAAGCGGCTGGCTCAGGCGAAAAACCTCTAATGAAATTGTGGACTTCTCCGGCAGGCTTGTTCCATTCGATGAGGCAATCATCCTTTGAAATCTTTGGAGCCTTTGTTGCCAGTGTTCCATCCTGTTCGATCACATTAACACTCCCGCCTTCGATCAGCTTCACGGTTTCGGACACGGCATCGGCGCCGATCAATGAAAGCCTGGCAGCGAGTTCACCGGCAGTCTCATTTTCACCTATTTCGGTTTTCTTCCGGAGAATGATTCTTCCAGTATCCACCTTCTCGTCAAGAAAGAAAGTAGTGACTCCGGTTTCCTTCTCGCCATTTATGATTGCCCAGTTGATGGGCGCGGCTCCCCTGTAGCGCGGGAGGAGAGAAGCGTGAAGATTGAAGGTGCCGAGCTTTGGGATAGTGAAGATCTCCTTCGGCAGGATCCTGAATGCTACAACAACGATAAGATCTGGCGTGATGCTAGTTAGAGTGGCGGCAATCCCCGGGTCCTTCAGTGACGCGACCTGAATTACTGGCAAACCTAGTTCGTTTGCCGCGCGCTTTATTGCCGGTGGAAAGACCTTTAGACCCCTCCCCTGCGGTTCATCAGGGTTTGTAACTACCGCGGCAATTTCGTTTCCCGAGTTTGCCAGGGCCTTCAAGGAGGGAACGGCAAACTCAGGCGTGCCCATGAAAACTATCTTCATCGCAAAACCTTATGATTGACAGAAATTAAAATAACCCACCACCCCGAGTAATTCTACTCGTCCGCGCCGGGCATCCCGATCAGTACCGGGGCATACTCGGGTCGATCTCTCTCGCCCACCGATCTATCCCACCCAAAAGATTCCTTGCATTTTTGAACCCGGCCCTCCTGAGAAGCTGAACGGCCATCGCGCTTCGTCCACCTGAATGGCACATGACAACTATCTCGCGATTCGGGTCCAGTTCGCCGATATGTTTGGGTAGCTCGCGGAGCGGTATCAGATGCCCGCCAAGATTGCAGTGGTCATATTCACCCTGTTCGCGGACATCGAGGATAAACAAATCTTCTCCTTTGTCGAGTCTCCCTTTTAGTTCAGTTACAGAAATGTCTTTATCTGAATCGCTCTTGAATCCAAACATTGATACTACTCCGATTGTTTGTAATAGAAATGTGCTTGCCGGTCAGTTGGACCCGGTAGGCTTGCCCTTGTCAAAATGCTCGAGGCCTACCCTGCAAATCGGGTCGCCGATACTTCTTACTTCTTCAAATCTTCTCACCGAATTTTCCGATGGTTTTGTCCTCGGATG
>JAJYOS010000463.1 GCA_021796055.1 Bacteroidota bacterium | reverse complement strand
ACTTCTTACCGGTTGATTGTCGTTGACTTGATTATGTTCGTTAGTTAGTTTGCCAGCAGGAGCCGGCCTTCAATGTCACATAATACAACTCGACAACTAAATAATAAAATACTGTCGCTGCTCTTCTTCATTCTCCTCGCTGCCGGAGCTGATGCGCAGAACATTGTGGTAACGACGGCCGCCACGCGTATTGACTCGAACGTTGTCTGGCATTCGCCGTCGGATTTCAGGAAGATTATGGGCAGGAGATGCAGCGCTCTTGCCTCCCCAAATTTCCAGGAGTGCTTCATAAGTCTGATGACAGATCTCGGCGCATCTGCCGAAGCGGTCAGGTTCGCAGCGCTGACCGACACCACGGGCTATGTCCGGCATTTCGTAAATACCGGGATCGTCGATGTGGCTTATGTCTCTTACCCGTTCAGGGCCAACGAAAACTTCGGCATATCTCTCGTTAACGGCATCCCTGACATGATCGACGTCGACGATTTTCAGTTTGTGGACCTGACCGCACTTAAGAAAGATTCGGTTTACCTCGACATCGTGGGCAGGTTTCCCGATGCCTCCGTTTGGCCCGGCGACAGATTCGCATTCGACCAGCCGGTCTCCCAATCACTAACCGGCGGCGGTCAGAGATTCATTGTGAGTTACAATATCCGTAACGGCTGCCATGCGTGCGAGCAAATCGGTATCGCGCGATTCGCATTCGATTTCGACAACTATGGGAAGTTCGAAGGAACGCGCTTGCTGGACGTGGTTTCCCTGGTTCGCTGAAGCATACTGCCGGCTTCAGTTGATTGTATAACCGACCTCCGCGCTTATTTCCGACAATCCGGGAAGGCTTTTTGATGCGGATCCGACCGAGATTTCCCTGTTCCCATAGTAAATGTCCCTGCCCACTTTAATGCCGACCGCAAAGGAGCGCGTCAGCTTCCAGTTTCCAATTATGAAGAGCCGCCCACCGTCCCCGTAAAGGAAAGTCGACCCCATCACGTACGGGAGGTCGCTCTCAACCGTATAGAACGCGGATTTGTAAGAATCAGTCCGGTAGAAGCAGAGTCTGGATTCGACGGATCCCTTCATGAAATTCCACCGACAACCGAACTGAAACATTCCACCCTTTTCCCCGGATGAAATGAAAACTCTTTCCGTTCTTGCTCGAATTGAAAAAAGGGCCCCGAATTTATGTACGAAATCGATCCTGAAACTCTGTTTCGAACCCGCGATAACGGAGAGCGCGACGGGAAAATCAGTAAAGGGTATAAAAGGGTCTTCCTTAGTCTTGTATTTGTATCGCAAATACAAAAGCGTGCCGGTACCTTCGAAAATCCTTTCTCTCGTGAGCGATATGTACGAATCGACAAAAATCTCCTCGCCGCTCCGGTCGGGCTCGCCTGAAATGGATATGATTCTGAACCTGTCGTAATAGAATCCCAGCTTCACAAAATCGATGGGACGGAGACTTGCGCCGAAATAAATTCCTTCCTCGGGATTTGTGGGAAAGCTTTCGGACATAGGACCGCTGTAATTCTGAACTATCTGTGAACGAAGGATGCGCGCCCCGATGGCAAAACGTGCATCATCGTAATCCAGACTGACATTCGACGTGAAGGAGGTGGATCTGTCAAACAGGATCTCTCCGGAGAAAGCCAGACGACCGACGTGCAAACGCGCGAATGATTCGAGAGCCAGGATTTGTTTGCCGTAGTAACTCATGAACGGATGGTCGTAGGAAAAGTGAATCGCCGAAAAGCCGCCGGTCAGCGCCGGGGCGTCGTAACGCACGACGCCCCCTGCGATTGTCTCGCGCAGCTTCCCTCGCGAAGCGGACGAAGATAGAGTCAGACCCGAGTAATCTATCGAAGTGACGCAACCTGCGCTGTCAATCCGTGCTGTAAGGTCCTTCATTGAAGTGAAGACGGTAAACTCGAACCCTCCCACCGGAACGGCAAATGCCGCGCCTCTCAGAAACTTGCTTTCTCCTTTCGATCGATATGGCCTGAGAGAATATGCTCTGGTCGTGAACAGCGGCGTGATCGCCCCTGCAGATTTGGATATCATTCCGCCGCTCGAGAACAGCAGTCCGTTACCGAGACTGAGGGCGTAATTCCCGACATTCACAGCCGAGAACAGCCAGACATTTTGTCCGGCCAACGCGAACGAATAGAAGTCGGCATAATTGCTTTCGCCCGGATCTTTGTCCGTGACTGCGCAGCCTTCGAAATTCCGATACGAGAATTCCACCCGCTGGAAGTTCGATAAGCCGTAGTCTCCGTAAGCGCCTTCGTAGAGGGAGCTCCGCTGGGGAGAAAAGGCGGCGTAAGAAGTCATCTCGGCACTCAGCCGGTTGTTCTCCAAAATCCTGGTACGCCGCATCAGTGCCGACATTTGCGCCGGTGTGATGCCGTCTATATTTGAAATTTCCTCCAGACTTCGGATGAATATATTCCTCTCTCTGTATGCAATAATTGAAGCTGCGCTCGTTTCGTCAATTCCGGCGATCGACAGCAAATCTTCCAGTGTCGCTTCGTTGATATCGATCGGGGTCAGTATATCTGCGACATCATCCGAGTTAGTCAGGACCGATTCGACAACATTTTCTTCCATCACCTCTTCTTCCCCCGACTGGGCGACCGAGTCTCCCGTATCCAGCACGAGTGCCAGCACCAAGGCGGCGGCTACACTTTCATATTTGACCCCGGCCCCAGACAAGGATTAAGCCTCCGTGCTCTATCTTCGCCGCAGAGATTCTCTGTAGCGTTGAATGTTCTCGAATTCTGTTTTCCCCCCGCCCAATTCGATCGAAACGCCCAGGGAATGAGTGGTTCCGAGCACCTGGTGGAATGCGGCTCCATACTCGATCTTGAAGGGAGAGATCTTGACTGAAAATCCGGCGTTGAATGAGCTGGTTCCGCTGGCACTTCCGGCGCGCAACGTGACAAAAGCGGCCGGAGAATATTCTGCCGCGATGCGGGTGGCGGACGGGAATCCGATTTCCTTGAAGTATTCGATCCCGACGCTCAGTTCATCCGATACATATCCGATGCCTCCTGCCAGCGACTGAGGAAGCCTGTCGTTCGACAATGTCATGGAGGCAGAATTGAAGTTGGTCACGCAGAGGCCAAGCGCAAAATGTTCAGATAGAAACATCCTGCTCCCAACATCGAGACTTACCGCCATGTCTGTGCCATATTGCTCGATGAAAAGATGATTCAGGTTGATATTCGAGCCGATAAAAAGAAAATCCGAAAGCGGAAGAGACACGCCGGCGCTCACAACCGTCTCGCGATAGATCTCGCAACCGAACGACTGAACGGCGCCGGAAAAATCCAGGCCAAGTATATGGTCACGATACGCGAGACCCATCGATTTGACTTCCTGCAGACCGAAGGTGGACGGCACATAGAAGAGTCCGAGTTCCGCGATGCTCGCGGTCCGTGCGGGATTGGAAAAGAAAGACCACGCATCCTCGCCGAACGCGCTCAGCGCACCGGCCGCACCGAGGGATCGCGCGCCGGCATACCGGCGCTCAAAACCGGCAAACGAGTCCACGGTTGCCGACACAGTTAGAACCGATAATGTGGAAATAAACGCGACACGACCCGCGATATTCATAGACCACATCCCTTTTGAAGAACAAAAAGAGATTACCCGATCATGTTCGGGACCCGGAACGCAACGTCAAATTCCGGCAGGCTATCGCCTAGTTCATGTACTTTGAATAAGTGGATTGGTGCGACTGGTCGACTATCGACAGCTTCCCCAGGATTCCTTTGTCGGGATATCCCTTGAGGGCGTCGGCAATCTCGAGATACTTCGCGTCGAAGAAAACCCTTATCAACGCGCTGCGCGATCCCGATTGTAACACTAAGTCCGCAATCTTGTTCAATGCATTGGCAATTGTAACCTGTGCGGAATCGCGCTGGGTGCTGAGCAGATCTATTCCGTTATATTCGTAATCGTAAAAGGCCGTCCTGAAAATATCGTATTTACCCGATAAAACATCGTTGACGAGAGCATATCGGGAGTAACTTCCCGATGTACTTGGCTGCCATCCCTGCGGGTAATTCCCATTCTGTCCCTGTGCCACTATATTGGAGGCTTTCTGGTAAAACCTCGTTCCGCCGAGCGGATCGTAAGAATCGAAATCGAAGCCGAGAATCACATACATATAATAGTCTATGAATCCCGTGAGGGAATTGAAATGGAACTCATCGTGCAGCAGGGGCTGGTCCTTCGTGTATGCAAACTGCCAGGAATTATCCAGCAGGCGCACCATCGGAGAAATGTTGCTCGACTTATAGATCGGCCGCTGGCTTCCGACGAATGCCTGTGCCGAGTAGACTCCGTTCGAAGCGGAGAGAAGGTATATGTTCAGCGTAACCTGAATTTTCGGGCCCTTGAAATCCTGGCCAGTCCATCTGTAGCTGTTGATATAGTTTTGGATTGCCGGCCCCAGGTCAATGACGTTTTCTCTGTCTGTTCCGCTCAACGCGTCGTAGTTCAGTGTTACGGTAGCATTGATCTCCTGAGCGGCGGCGGCGGAGAACGACATGATCGATACCATCAAAATGAGCCATTTCATAGACTTCTTCCTCCGCGTCCAATTTAGCCTTCAGGGTTATGTAAGGCAACATAAAGGCAATCGGCCGGCAAGAAATGAAAAGAATTAATGTGACCTAAATCGCTTGCCAATGAGGGATTTAGTCTTTACCTTTATCCGAAATTTGTGGCAAGAGACAACGAAGGAAATAAAACAACAAAACAGGAGGGAATACCAATGGTGAAGTTTCTAAGGAGTGCCGGTGTTTTGGTAGCGATGGCACTATTACTCGCGAGTTGCTCCAAAAGCAGCAGCACAAGCCCTAGCGGCACTGCGCCAAAGCTCGCCGCACCTACTTTTTTTGGCCCGGACACTTCCGCAGCGGCCGACACCAGCTACGGGGCGTATTATGCCAACTATGTCGCCACCCTTTTCAACGCGACGTCTTCCACTTATATGGGGTTCTTTACAGGGAATGGGACACAGACCGGCAATACGTGGAGCTGGACTTACACCTATAGCGGTTTCACCGCAACCTGGTCTGCAACCTCAAGCAGCAGCGGCTACGACTGGAAGCTCATGTATAACGGCACGCAAGGAGGCGTGACTTTCAGCAACTGGACCGCGCTTTCCGGATCGGAGACCACGGACGGAAAGTCCGGAAGCTGGACGATTTACTATCCGCCGACTACTATCGCTGCGTACCAGGTTACGTGGTCGACAGCATCCAGCGGCATAATCACAGGGACGATCACCATAAACAACGATACAACCGGAGCGATGGAGGAGAAGCAGGTCTTCACAAACAATCCGGACAAGAGCGGCGAGTTGAAGGTATACACGGGAACCGCTCTGACGCTGGATGTGATCTGGACCTCAACGGGATCAGGTACATGGACAGAATGGGATGATACTGGTACAATCATCGGCGCCGGGAGCTGGTCGTAAGTTCTCGCTCATACAGTTGGCAAATAGAAAGCCCCGCGAGAGCGGGGCTTTTCTTTTCTTCAGGATTGTCAGAGAAGCGTTTACTTCTTCCCCTGCATTTTCTTTTCGAGGAACGGCGAAAGCAAGTCTATCGGCACGGGGAATATAGTCGTGGAATTGTTCTCGGATGCGACTTCCACCAGTGTCTGTAGAAACCTGAGCTGAATCGCGACAGGAAAATCGCTGATCACCT
>JAJYOS010000462.1 GCA_021796055.1 Bacteroidota bacterium | reverse complement strand
GAATGCCTTAACGTACCTCTGCGCCACAGGCGCATCAGCCTTAAGCTGAAAACGCGTCATTTGAATTACCTCCTTTAGTTTTTCCCCGAATTCAGTCGGGAACTCCTGGATTGTTTTGCACGCCTTCGAAACACAACTCAACGACAAATGTAAGCTTTTGGCGCGCAAATTGAAAACTTATTTGACTACAATCATTTTTTTTGACTCACTGAAGGTGCCCGCCGCGAGTCGGTAGAAATACACGCCGCTCGCCAGGCCCCCCGCGTCAAATGTCACCGAATACGAACCGCGATTCTGTTTGGCACTCACCAGTGTCCTCACTTCCCTCCCGAGTACGTCGTAAACCTTAAGCGTGACCTGACCTGCCACGGGAATCTGATAGCTGATCGTCGTTGTCGGATTGAAGGGGTTCGGGTAATTCTGTGAGAGCATGTATGTCTTCGGGAACAAAGATTCGTTGCCGGTTATTCCCGTCACGGGGGCGGCAAACGGCTTGAAGACGGCATCAAACTCAACGATCGTATCGCGAAGACCCGACGAATAACTTACACTCACGCCGCTGACCCCGACGCCTACGTCGTAATGAGACCATGACGTGTCTCTTGAAAAAGAATACTTATACTCGCACCGGGCGGAGTCCAGCAAAATGCGGCCGCCCGGAGTGCCCGCGAATATTTGGATGCCCGGTTCACCACCCGCTGTGGTTGAGGTTACCGTATCCCTTGAGTTTAAGTAGCCGCAAGTGCCTGCCGCAAACTGCCTGTTTATGTCTTTATACATCCCGTCGTAATTGGGAATAAAGAAACAGGAGGTATCGAACGCAGTAGTTAAAAGTCCAGTATCGGCGCTCGCCTGGATCAGCGATGTCCCGTCGGGCGGAAAGATCGCTGGCCCGTTTTCGGTCCTGGTCTCACTGTTGTAGCTGAAACAGGTGCCCTTCTGCGTGAGACTGTAACCGACCGATTGAAACTCGTACGACACCTGGTAACTTCCATCGACCGTTTCCGACGGCACGGTTTGGAAATCGATGCACAACGGGCTGAAACTGAGAGCTCCGCCCGTTCCGTCGCTCACATCGCAGAGCATGGTCCCGCTCATGGTCTCCTCTTCCACAAGCGTCCCCGTATTCGATCCCCATGAGCTCTGCCCGTAGCTTGCTCCGTTATCCAGGTTGATGATCAGCGCCTTAAACTTGAATTCTGCCTGCCAGTAGATATCGCCACTCCCCGCCCCGACAACCACGTCCGCGGCGTTTGAAACCTGAGTTGTGGTATGAGTGACAAGAGGAAGGCCGAAAACAGACGCGCTCAACTCCTCGACCGCGTCCACATCCCCCGCACTGAAACCCGCGGTGGCAGTGCCGTTGGACCCGGTCGTTACATTACCGGACGTGAAGAATCCGTCACCGGTTCCGTGTACGGAGAGAGCGAGCGTGACGTTCGGGATCGGAGTCCCGTCGTAGTCCGTCAGGGTAATGGTCACTGTGGCCGTCTCATTGGTGTTTAAATGCGACTTGGACAGGGTTAAAGTCAGCTGCGGATCGATGCTCAATGAAGGATCGGCGGCCCTGAGTTTCTTTTGATAATCCTGGATCCTCGTAACGAGAGGCAGAATTTGTCCGACAGCGCTGTTGCATGCGTTGAAAATATCTCCCGGCGAAGCGCTCGGGAAGACTGCCGTGCCGCTGTCGAAGACGGTTTTGGAGAATGAATCTTCTATGTACACAGTCAACCTGTAGCCTCCACCGCTCCCAGTGACCCTGCTTGCCAGCCAGTATTCCATGCGCTCTTCCGATTGGGTTAAAGTGTCGGGAGGCGACATGAATATATCCTGTCCGCTGTCCGCCGCGACGGTGTCGGCAGACTCGTTACCGATGAAAACGATTTTCCGGGTCAGGTTGTCCTGGGATATCAAGTGATAGATATAAAATGAAGCCACAGTCAAAGCGGAATCGGAGCCCGAATCGGGGACTGCGGCGGTTGAATGATCGCAGCCGTAGTAGAACACCACCGGCTTGTAGGAGAAATCGCCGGACTGGCCAAGCGCGGGCGAAGCAAAAAGTGAGAGGAGCAACAAGATGAAGGCGGTCGATACGGCTCGAATAGAACTTTTCATTTTCGTCTCCTCCCAACGGAGATTCTGGTTTCGACGGACGCCTGCCTCAGATGACTTATCACCGTATACATAATCAGATCGGGGTTCCAGCTCCATCGTTCGATTGGCTCACTATTCCAGTTAATTATTTCAAGACCACCATCTTTTCAATCTGTGTGAAACTTCCGGCAGTGAGCCTGCAGAAGTACACGCCGCTCGACAGCCTGCTCCCATCGAACGTCACCGAATAGCTTCCTGCGTTCTGCCTACTGTTTACAAGCGTAGCCACCTCTCTGCCAAGCACATCATAGACTTTCAAAGTGACATTACTTACCGCTGAAAGCTGGTAGCTTATGACTGTAGTCGGATTGAACGGGTTCGGATAGTTCTGCGAAAGCGAGAATTCACGCGGGCTCTGACTTGGATTTGACCTTACTCCCGTGAGTTTAAATAGCGGCTCCATGCGAACCATCAGCTGTACCTGGGAGTGTTCGTAAGTGGCGCTCGAAGCGAGACTGTAATCCACTGTATCATGCACCCAATTTGTCACTACGGTTATGCTGCTGGGATTCGCCGGATCGCCGCTGAACAGAAAGAAAATGCCGGGCATGGTCTGGTTGAGTACCGCGAGAGTCCCCCCCACTACGTCGGTGGATGCCTCCTGATAGGTACTCTGGGTTTCACAGCTTTGAACGTTCAGTACATTCTCTCTCCTCCAGTCGTAGGAATCCGAGACACCGTTGTATTTTTCTAAAGCCATGACAAGGTAAGAGATCTGCCCGTTGTAATTCAGATATTCGACATCCGGAATGTAGACGGAATCGCCGGTGTTCGAGCCATTCTGAGTACTACCCGAGAGTTCCCACGGATCCGCCGGACAGTTTGAGTCATGACTTATTGAAGATGTTTTGGAGAGAGCATGGTCGAATTTTTTATTGAAGGCAAAGAGGGTTGAATCGACGTTATAGCTGAATCCAGTGCTGTCGATCGTCATGCTGACGATTGCGCTTCCACCGGCAGTCGCGACATCTACTTCATCGCTCTGTCCCCAGGAAGTTCCGGTGGAACTGCTCTCGAGGGTGTCGGTATAGCCCCTCGACTGATACCTGAAGCTAAAATCCAGTTTCCATAGGTTAGAGAGATCCGGTGATCCTACTTTTATGATGCCCGCGCCGCCGTTATTCGCCGAGCTGTGAGTGGCTGATGTTGAATTTGAAAGGCTCGCCTGCACACTTCCAATCGCGTCGCTGTTTCCCGCCTGATATGTCGCAGTTGCCTGGCCCGAGCTGTTCGTTTGAACGCTCTGAGTCGATAATGTTCCGCCGATCGCTCTGATGCTAAGCTGTCGGTTCGCAAGTGGAACGCTGTCGCAATCGAGTACTTTAAATGTCACCGTCGCGGTGCCGCCATGCTGAACAGTGCCGCTCGAGAAGGTCACTTCTATTGTGGGATTGATGCAAATGGAACTGCCCCCATTTCTGAGCTGGACCTGGTAGCTGCGGATTATGTTTACGATGGGACGCAACCCGGCAAGCGCTGATACAGTCGCGGCTGTGAGGGCGCTATCTGAGGTCCCTGAAAAGCCGGCCGTACCACTTGCGACCCGGGTAAGAGTATGCGAATCGTCCATATAGATGGTCAGCTGGTAACTCCCCGTCGTTCCCGTGACCTTGCTACCAATCAGGTAATCAACGCTTCGGTCGGTGGTGGAATCGACCGTGAACACTGTCGGTCTGGTATCCGCTATGATGCCGTTTCCGCTGGTATCGGCCGTGCCGAGATTCATCAGCACGAAGCTCCCGTCGGCGGCATCACCGGAGAGATCGGCCAGGATCCTGGATGAGATTCCGGCCAACGCGGTCGCCGCCGATACGGAATCAATCGTAGCTCCCGACAAATCACAGTCATACAGGCCGACAATCGGAGTCGGCCAGGGGTTCAGGATTTGTGAGTGTAGATCTGAAGCACCGGTCATTAGAATTATTGCGGCCACCGGATATAAATAGCCGAACCTTACGGCACGTAATGTCCACGAAGTAAGCAATTTTGTCAAGGGTGAAACTCCTATCTTCTGTCGACGGAAAATTGCAGTCTGCGCTTATTCGCGCAACTGAACAAATGTACAGTCTGCCGGAAAGGTGATTTAGATCAAATGGTGGGGCTAGACGAGCTTGTTCCTCATGGTCTTCGCCACGAGCTCGGCGCGAGATCTGACGTGAAGTTTCTCATAGATGTTGTGGAGGTGGAATCTGACGGTGTGAACGCTGATGTAGAGTTTGGCGGCGATCGATTTGTATGAGTGGCCGTCAACGAGACACTGCAATACCTCAACTTCTCTCTCGGACAGGGGGGCAGTCAAATCGACGCCGTCGCCACCGTGGAAGTACCGGATGACCTTCCGGGCTATTTCGGGGGACATAGGCGCCCCGCCCCTGTAGGCTTCCCTGATGGCGTCGAGTAGCTTTTCCGAGGAAATGTTCTTCAAAATATACCCCACAGCACCGTTTCTGATGGATTGGAAGACCTTTTCCTCGTCACTGTAAACAGTCACCATAAGAACCTCCACCCTTGGGTAGTGCTCCTTGATAGCCTGCACGCATTCGATGCCGGATTTCCCGGGGAGACCAATATCCATGAGTATCACGTCGGGCGTGTTTTCCTCGATGCCCTTCATGATCTCGGCGCAGTTTCGGCAGGTGCCGATACACGCGAAACCTTCCGAATGATTCAGAAGCCAGCACAAGCCGTTTCGGATTTCGTCGTCATCCTCCACGATGGTGACGCGGATAATGTCTTCGTCCGGAGGCAAAGAGGTCATTCGAGAATTTTCCTCGGGTTTATAGTTGTTCGCATTTAAGCCTAAGGCACGGGTTCAAAAAGAGCAACTGAACAAATGTACTGTTATGCAACCAGGGGCATGGTTATCTCTATTGAGGTACCGGTACCTGGTGAAGAGCAGAGTTTGAATTCACCGCCAAGCTTCGCGGCACGTTCGCGCATGTTTACAAGCCCGTGCCCGCCGTGACCCTCAGTTGTCGAGAATCCTGTCCCGTCGTCGGACACCAGGAACCTCAACTCCCTGGAAGTTGCCTTTATTCCCACACGTACATGGCTGCAACCGGAATGCTTGACTGAATTATTCAGGGCCTCCTTGGCTATGAGAAGAAGCGTTCTCATGACCCCGGGGTCCAATCGAAGAATCTCCACTTCTCTGTCGATGTCGACATCGAGGCTTATCCCTTTCGCCTCGCAAATTTCATACGCAAACGACCTGAAGCGCGATATTAGGTCCCCTATCGTAACGTTCTTCGGATCGATGGACCAAATGACGTCGCTCATGGAGTCGACGAGGTCGCGCGCGTTGATCCCAATTTTGCTGACGATACCGCGCGTCGAGAACACTCCTTCGGGGGAGATCTCTGCGGTATCACCGGATTCTCCTACCGTAGAACTCGTAATGGCAGTCTGTCGCAGCGCAACGTCCGCAAGTATCGCAATCCTCGTAAGGCCGGATCCGATATCATCGTGAAGATCCGTTGCGATCCTCGCCCGGACTCTCTCTATCTCGAGCAGCCTCCGGACCTTAAACCTGATTGAAAAGTAAATGATGGCGACGAGGGCTATCGC